>NZ_CAKJTP010000047.1:0-19880 GCF_917627335.1 Protofrankia sp. CiT1
AACCGCTCCGCGAAAATTTGGGGACCCACACCCCATGAAGCCCCGGGTTCAGGGTGTGGCTGATCATCGAAACGAGCTCATGCCAGGATGGTGGTGATGACATCCTTCACAGTCGGTTCCCCTGTCCCGGAAACAGCAGCCGCACCGCCCGCGCTCGCGGACGCCGTCCTTGACTGGTACGGAGTGTGCGCCCGGGATCTTCCCTGGCGAGACCCGCGAGTGAGCCCGTGGGCGGTCCTCGTCAGCGAGATTATGCTTCAGCAGACACCGGTGAACCGGGTCCTGCCCGTGTGGCGCGCATGGACCGACCGCTGGCCGACCGCGTCCGCGCTTGCCGCCGAGCCAGCCGGCGAGGCCGTACGGATGTGGGGGCGGCTCGGCTACCCGCGGCGGGCGTTGCGGCTGCATCAGACCGCCGTCGCCATCACGGAACTACACGGTGGAGCAATCCCCGACAGCGTGAACGAACTACTGCGGCTGCCAGGAGTCGGTACCTACACCGCTCGGGCAGTTGCCGCGTTCGCCTTCCAGCAGCGTCACGCTGTGATCGATGTCAATGTCCGGCGGTTTGTCAGCCGTGCGGTCGGTGGCCACGATGACCAGCGGACGGCGACATCACGCCGGGACCTGCAACTGGTCGAGTCGCTCCTACCTATCGACCCGCGGATGGCAGCCCGGGCCAGCGCGGCGTTCATGGAACTCGGCGCGCTGGTCTGTACCGCGCGGACGCCCCACTGCGCTGCCTGCCCGGTGGCGGAAGAATGCGGATGGCACCAGGCGGGCAACCCGCCCGCGGATTCCCCGCCCCGGCGTCCGCAGGGTTATGCCGGGACCGACCGACAGGTACGCGGACGCCTGCTCGCGGTGCTGCGCGAGGCGCCAGGGCCGGTACACCGCGAGCTCCTCGACGCGGTGTGGGACGAGCCGGTACAACGCGAGCGAGCGCTGAGCGGACTACTGGACGACGGTCTCGCGATCCTGATCGCGCCAGGTGTGTACGCGCTGCCCGGACATCCCGCGATCGATTCCTGAGCTATCCGCGCACCGAGGTACCTGCGCACGCGGCTCGAGGGGAACACCGAAACCGCCGTGGGGCTGGGGCATGCGCCTCACCGCATCGCGACGCATCCGCCTGGCATCCAGGCATGCCTCGAACACTTCCGGCGGCAGCCACTTGACCAAGAAAAGCAATAAATAAATCAGCTTGGCTGCAAAAGAAGCTGACGACCAAATATTGCAGGGTGCGGAAAATACCTCTACCCCCGACCGCACCAGCCGCCAGATATTTGCTATAAAGCAATATCGATGCTGTCGCATGCCCGAAAGCCCCTGGGGATGCCGATGGCTATTTGATCGTGAAGTCACAGTACGGACGCGCAGTGATCTCACGGACATGCTTCACGTCACCCATGGCCCATAGCGGCGGGCGGTGGGTAGGAAAGGGCGCCAATGCGACAACGTGGAGCTGCCGTGAACGGCTCGCCAAAAGGACCACATAGTCGTCCGCAAACGCATCGATCAAAGTTGCTAGGTTCTCATCGAGGAGGCCCGAAAATGGACACCGACGGCGACCTTGTACCCGAACCCCGAGGCGTACCCAACACGACACCGACCTCACTTGCCGAGGTAGTGACCGTCCAACACGGCCCGGTCGTCGAGCATGAGCTCATCCTCGCGGCCGGTGCCACCGCGGCCGACCTGACCGCGGCCATGATCCTGGTACCGGCACAGGCCGCCCTGATCAGCTTCCACGGGGACGTCGACCTGTCGCTGATCTTTCGCGAAATGCCAGGCGACAGTGGCACCACGCCATACCCGACCTGACCCCGGCGGCGCTCCGCTCACAGCGGCGATCCTCGCCAGCAACCATCTGGACGCGGCTCCCTGATCGAACGACGACTCCCGCAACACGCCGTACCGGTTAGCCGCGTCATTCCAGGGTAATCCGAAGATCAGGATTATCACAACCAAGGGCCACTCCGATGGATGTTGATCCGGTCAAAGATCTGTCGGACGGTCCCGCACCGGCCTGTGCCCAAGGATGCTGGGAGGACGCTCGTGGACGAGAATCCAAATTCGATCAATACTGACATCGAGGCAACCAGAACACGGCTTGCCGAAGAGCTCACCGCGCTGTCCGAGAAGATGAGTCCCACAAAGGCGGCAGGACGCACCGTCGAGGATGCCAAGATCGCCATAGCCCATACCTGGGAACGGATGGCCACCGGCGCGGCAGACGCCCGGGTGCGGCTTGCCGGGGCAACCGAGGATCTCGCGCCCAGGGCCTCGGCGACAGCCCAGAAGGCGAAGGACAGCGCGGGCCGGGCGGTGCACCGGGTCGGGCAAAATCCGCACTTTGCGGGAAACGCGCAACATGTGCGGGACGCCGCCAGCCAGACGGCGGCGAAGGTCAGCCATAACCCGCGCGTGACCGCAACAGCCGAGAAGGTGCGGGAATCCACAGTTCGCCCAGCGCGGACCATGCAGGCCGTGCGCCAGCAAGCCGTCAACAGCCCTCGCGCCACCCGTGCCACGGCAGCCGCCATGACCGGCGTAATGATGGCAGCTGTGCTGGTCATCATCGTCCGCGGCAGACGCTGCGCCCGGCGATAGCGCCCGGCGATAGCGCCTCGATGGCGTAGGCCGCCGGCGGAAGAGGATGCCACCGGCCTACGCCATCGGACCGCGGTCGTGTATGTGCGGCTACCGGGAAGCGGACCCGGTCACCAGGACTCGGCCACGGCGCCCTGAGGATCTCTGACCTTCTGAGCGTCGCCGGCATCACGGGCTCCGTCAGCGGCAGGTGCTGCCGTGGGCCGCGGGATCTCGGCAATCACCACCCGGTCCCGTCCCCGTGCCTTGGCGGAGTACAGAGCGCCGTCCGCCATTGCGACCAGCTCGCCCTGGCTCGACACGTGCGTCGGAAAGGCGCAGGCCCCCACCGACACAGTGGCGAAGATCAAGGTGTTGGCATCCAGGGCGATAGGGCTCCCTGCCACCCGGGCACGCAGCCGTTCAGCGAGCGCTCCCAGCTCGCTCAAGTCGACATTGGACGCCAACAACGCAAATTCCTCACCGCCATAGCGGGCAAGCACATCGCCTGGGCGAGTCGCTGCGCGTAGCCGAGCGCCGATCTCGGCAAGCACCCTGTCACCCCCGGGATGACCATGATGATCATTTATTTCCTTAAAATGATCAACATCAATAATGACCAGCCCCAGTAAACCTCCGCCGCGACGCACCCGGGTGAGCCCGCTGGACATCTCCGCCTCAAGAAAACGGCGTGTGTACAAGCCGGTCAGCGAATCGACCATCGCCAGCCGGCGCTGGTCGCAGACGAGTCCCGCCATTCGAGCGATCGTCAGCAGGAACATCAGCGCGCATGCCATCGCCATAACCGGAATGTCATGGGTGACCCCACGGGCATATTCAATCATTATCATGACAGGAGCGGCCAGCGCCGCCGTGAGCAGCACAGCCAGCCGGACGCCACCGAGGTTCTGCTCCCCAGCCGGCGCGGGTGCGGTCAGCCGAGTCATCGTCGGATGCAGTGCCGCGGCGCCTAGCGTCACGTTGGCGACAAGCCACATCCCATCCAGGAAGTTGCCCGGCCGATAGGTGCCGCCCAGTTGTTGCAGCCCGTAGAGGGTGTCCGCGGTCATGATTAAAAAAAGGTTACCCATGAGCAGGAAGCAGGCAGGCGACCGACGGCCCGGCCCGAGGAACAGCCTCAGCCCGACCGCGAGCAGCGCGATATCCATGACCGGATATCCGATCAAGGATGCGGCATCGACCAGTCGGCCGGATCCGCCGCGGACATACGGGCCGATCAGGCCCAGCCAGGAGAGCATGGCCACGGCGACCGCCAGGGTACCGGCGTCCAGCAGGCCGGGCAGGTCACGCCCAGGAGTCCGGCGGCGTATGAAAATGACCAAACCCGCCACCGCAAGCGGATAACGAGCTAGGTAAAACGCATTAAAGAAAATGGGGAATCGCGTGGCTCCCACGGCTGCTCCGGCGGCCTGGTATGGCGGGAAAAGCGCCGTACCAGCAATCAAATACACGAGCTGGCTGGCGGCTAGCAGCAGCCAGGGCAGCCGTGGTGCGGGCCGGAAGCAACCGACACCGACGAGTACCGCTACCGCGGCCGAGGCGCTGGCCAGGCAATAGCCCACAATCCGTACGGTGTGGCCCGCGCCCTGTGACGGCACCAGGTAGTAACCGACTGCCAAACAGAACCCGAACGCCAGGTAAAGCAGACATGACCGGTTTGTGGCCAAGTATCTACGGCTGTTTCCCGGCCCCATCAGATCATCCCGGGGCGGCCAGTCTCTCCATGTCTCCACAGGCGCGGAAAAAGCCATGATTGCGCCTCCTTCAGCCAATCAGGTTGTATCCGATGGAACCAGTCGGTCCGGATAGCTCGGCGAGGTACCGGAATTGGTGCCATCTGGGCAATTGCCTGCGCGGCGAGATGGACACCACCCGGCCGCCCCGAAACACGGAAAACCCATTCCAACTACTCAGCACCCAGGCCCCGCCATAATATGAAAAATACCTTTTTTGTCGGTGAACAGATGAACCTCCCGAGTGTAGTCAGATTTCCTGTGAAATTCCTGTGAGCGCTAACCCGCTATTTAATGATCTTCTATGACGACCTCCAGCCAGTACCTTCCGCCCACACCACGATGCGTAACGGAAATCGACTCTTCCCCCTGCCTCCCAGGACCCCCTTTGCTGACCGGCCGCCCGTGGCAGGTCAGCCGTCCCCAGGTCGGCCCAAGACAACTGCCTGTACCAGCAAAGCGGTACGTGACCGACATCCCTTGCCTCGAGTTGTACATCCGCCTTCGGTCTCAGTGAAACATTATGGACCGATGGTTTCCGCTATCGACGTATGGGGCCGTATCCGTGCCACGATCGCTGAGCGCGACCGGGAGATCAGAGCGCTACGCGCTGCCCTCGGCCCACCATGGAGAGGAGGGCAGCACCGGCGACCAGCCTTGCCACGCAACAGCCACGACTGGCTGGACATCGCCAGTGAACTCGGGATCCGGCGCAAAAGGCCGGTCGTCGACCTCGCGACAGGCACCGACAGGAGTTCAGGTACGGCCGGCGCGGCACACCGGGCCGGCCTGCGGCGACAAAGTGATCAAAAACACCGTTGGCAACCGGCAAGCCGCGAAATCATCCGGCAACCGGTCCGAGCGCGGGCTATCTTCCGAGGCTCGGATCCGGAAATAGGCATTTTTGATCTAAAAAGTTCGAAAAAATCCGCGCGCGGGCGGTCACGGCCGCGCCGCCGGCTCCTTGGCACCATCTGACGATCAACATGATCACATCCGGTTACGCTTACGACAATCTTTTACCTATACACCCCGGCCAGCCAGCTACATACGAATGTGATCGATCATACGTTTGATCACCACGATCAAGTAGGGCACGCTCGAGAAAGTTGATGCGCCGACAGCCGTAAACCCCGCCGGGCTCGGTAGCGTGATCCCGGGATGGGGTGCGGATCATAGGAGAGGAGCGGGCGTGCTGGCGCCGCTGACCGACGCTGATCCCCGAAAAGTCGGGAGGTACTGGCTCCAGGGACGACTGGGCGCCGGCGGGATGGGCACCGTCTATCTCGGCTTTGACGAGGACGGCCATCCCCTGGCGGTCAAGGTCATCCGCCCAGAATTGATCAACAACGCGGACTTCCGGAAGCGGTTTCGCCGCGAGGTCGCGGCAGCGCGCCGCGTCCGCGGCAACTACGTAGCCGAGGTGCGCGACGCCGACGTCGACGCGGAGCGCCCGTGGATGGCGACCGAGTACGTCGATGGCGTGAGTCTTGCCACAGCTGTGGCCGAGCGTGGCCGGCTCGGCAGCTCCACCCTGGTGAATCTCGCCACAGGCCTCGCCGACGCTCTCGTCGCGGTCCACACGGCTGGGCTTGTACACCGCGATCTGAAACCGTCGAACATCCTGCTGGCCTGGGACGGCCCGAAGGTCATCGACTTCGGGATCGCCCATGCCGTCGACACCACCGAACACACCCAGACCGGGCACGTCATCGGGACAGTCGCCTGGATGGCACCGGAACAGCTGCGCGGTGAACGGGCCGGGCCCGCTGCCGACGTCTTTTCCTGGGCCATGTGCGTCGTGTTCGCCGCGACCGGGCGGCACCCCTTCGCCGCGGACACGCCCACCGCCTCGGCGCTTCGCATGCTGCGGGAAGAACCCGACCTCAGCGGTATTCCCGATGGCCTAAGACCATTGACGCTACAAGCGCTCAACAGGGATCCGGGACGGCGACCTACCGCCGTCGAGCTGGTCACCGGTGTCGTCCGCAATTATGTGGACAGCGTGGACCTCGCGGACCAGGTCACCCGGCACGTTCTGATCGCGCCACCGCTACCGCCTCCGTCAGCCCCTACGCCGCTACCGGTGGCTGTACCCGTACCACCGGCGGCACCGGCGGCACCGGCGGCCGGTCGCGCGGGGAATCTCGCCGCGGCCGGCCAGCCGACCCCAGCCGGCCGGCAGAGCGCAGCCACGCACCGGCCACCCACCTCCGGCGCAGCCCCCGTTCGCCGTTGGCAACTGGCGCTGGTCACCGTTGCCGCTGGAATCGCGCTCGGCATCACCGCCGGGCTAGCGGTCGCCGTAGCGCTGCGTGTCGCCTCTGGTGGCGGTGCGGACATCCACGGCGCCATCCCAACGCCGGTGGTCGCACCCGCGCCGAGCGGCAGCACCATCGTTCCGACCGTTGCGGGAATGTGGACCTCCGGCCGACCCGGGAACTCGGCTGGAATGCTGCTCAGCGAACCGTCAGTACTCGGCGACGGCCCGCCGTCAGCGCAGCCGGTGAACATACCGCCACCGCCTTCCGCCGAGCCCATCGCAGCCGCGCCCAATGCGGCGAATGTCGCGAAATCGACACCAAGAGAGCCGGCCACGTCAACTCAGCCAGACCCCATCCAGGTGACTGAATCATCAAAAAATCCTACAAATGCGACGCAAGCCACCAGCAATCCGCCGACAGCTCCGGTAACGCCACAACCGACCCAGACAAGCGCACCGCCGCCGGCAACCACCGCCCCGGCACCGCGGCCCACCGCCACGTCCGGCCCACCGGCCACGCCTACGCCCAGATCTCCGGCCAGCGTGGCATCCAAGCCACCGGCGGCAACAATGCAACCGGTATCCACGCAATCGCGTCCACCGCCCGCGGCCGCCTCGAACGTCGCACGATCCGCCAGGCCGCGGCCCCGGGGAATACGTACCCCCGCTCCTGCCTCCTCCTTAGCGGACGTCTGAACCCGCCTGGCGGCGATCCGCCGGGTAAGCCGGTCTTACAAGGATTTCTCCCGGCCGGAATCGGCGTAGCCAAAATGAACTGGCCTGGTCAGCGGTGGAATGCGCCTGGATGGGCATACCGCTGCTGGGCCCGGCAGTAACCGGCCCCTCGAACCCCGAGCAGTTGGAGCCTGAACGACGAGACCGATGCGCTCGCCGCGGGTGCCGCCGCCAGCGCCCAGCAGCCAGCAGCTGCCGGTGGCCCCCTGTGGGCAACGCCGTGATCACCGGACACGGAGGACTCTGTGACCGACTCCTTCCCTGATCCTGCCGGCGACAGCCACCAGCACGGCAGGTCCACAGTGCCGCTGCCACGACGCTTCGACGCGACCGCCGCCGCGGCCCGTGCGGCCGCATATCTGCTGCTGCGGCCGTTGCCCGCCCGCTGGGCACACTCTCAGGCAGTGGCGGCTCAGGCGGGCAGGATCGCTTCCACCGTCGCACCGGCCGACCGAGAACTGCTCGTTGCCGCAGCCTGGCTGCACGACATCGGCTATGCACCGCTACTGATCGATACCGGGTTCCATCCCCTCGACGGCGCGATCCACCTCATCCAGGCCGGCGCGCCGGCGCGGCTTGCCGCTCTGGTCGCGCATCACTCCGAAGCACGGCTGCTGGCGCGGCCGAGAGGGCTGCTGAACGCCCTTGATGAGTTCCCGGCGGAGAACGGGCCCGTCATGGACGCGCTCGTCTACGCGGACATGACAGCGGACGCAACCGGAAAGATCATTTCTGTGCCGCGGCGACTTGCCGACATTCGCACACGGCACGCCACCGAGCGTCCGGACCTGTTCGCCGCACGGTGCCGACGAGAGCCACGGCTACTTGCCGCCACCGCCCGTGTCGCGCTACGCCGGCGAGGCAATGGACCGCGAACCCACCTTCCAGCTGCCGGGCGGGGCCAGCCGGGCACCGGTGTTGATACCGGTGTTGATACCGGCGCGGTCCGTGCCAGCACCGGCCACGCAATCTCGTGACCACGCGGGATCTGTGGGACACCGTGACGAACGCACGGCATGAGGCCCGGCGGCCGACACGACGCCGCCGGGTCATCCTTCGCTCCATGCTGCGCGCGCTGTTGACGACGACCGTGCTGGTCAGCATTTACTACCTCCTGCCGCTGGACCGGAGGATCGGCGCTGGTACCGCTGTTGGAATAGCCATCGGCCTGCTCGTTTTCACCATCGTGGTCAGCATTCAGGTCTGGCAGATTGCCCATTCCAACCATCCGCGGCTGCGCGCCGTGGAGTCTGTCGCCGCGTCCCTGCCGCTGTTTTTATTGATCTTTGCGACAACCTATTTTCTGCTCGCCCGGGAAGAAGTCGCGGCCTTCACCGAGCCATTGACCCGCACGGACGCGCTGTATTTCACAATTACCGTTTTCAGTACGGTCGGATTCGGTGACATCGCGCCCCGTACCGAGACAGCCAGAATCATCACAATTATTCAGATGATGGGTGACCTCATCGCCGTCGGACTGATCGCAAAAATCTTCGTTGGCGCGATCACAGCCGGACTACAGCGCCGCTCCGTCACAACGGAGCCCGACGGCAGACCGAGCCGGAGCGAGGCATCAAAGAGCCGCTGAGAGCGCCCGAGGGGCGCGAAAGAACACGATCATGCAGCTCCGCTCCTCCACTGAGCGGTCACGGGTAACCTGCACTGATCGTGAAAACTATGGACGGCGCCACGAGCACGGGCACCAGCCGGCCAGCCCGGCTCACCGAGCCAGGCTGGCCGCTGCTGCCATTGCGGCTGTTCCTCGGCGTCACGTTCACCTTCGCCGGTCTGCAGAAACTCGCCGACCCCGGCTATCTCGACCCGGCTTCGCCGACATCGATCCATCGACAGCTTGCGCTCCTTGTCCCTGCCAGCCCGATCGGCGGGCTACTCGGCCTGCTCCAGCCGTATCCGGACACCGTCGGGGTCCTGATTGCCCTAGGCGAGGTCGCGGTGGGCGTCGGGACCCTCCTCGGTCTGTGGGCTCGGCTCGCCGCCGCCGCCGGCGCCATGTTCTCCCTGCTGTTCCTGCTCACCGTCAGCTGGCACACGCGGCCGTACTACTACGGCTCCGACATCGTTTTTCTGGTCATGTGGCTGCCGTTCATCGCGGTGGGCGCCGCCGGCGTACTGTCGGTGGACGCCTGGCTTGCCCGAGTGCGCACCCACGACCCTCGGCGCCGCGCGTTGTTACGCCAGGGGGCGGCAACCGGCCTCGCGGCGCTCGGGGCTCTCAGCACCGCTGGCCTGACCGCCTGGATAGGACGCGCAGTCGGTGGGCATGCGGTCTCCCACCCGCCCACGGCGATCGCAACCGCAGGGGCCACGATTGTGGCGCGAACCGACGAGATCTACCAGGGATCGGCGAAGAAGTTCACCAACCCCCGATCCGGGGAACCGGCCTGGCTTGTCCACCTACCGGCGGGTGGGTTCGCCGCGTTTTCGGCGGTGTGCACGCATGCCGGGTGTGCCGTGAACTTCCAGATCTCCGACCAGCAGTTCGCCTGCCCCTGCCATGGCGCATTGTACTCGGCATCGAGCGGAGCGGTCATTGGCGGCCCGGCCCCCCTGCCGCTCACCCGGCTGCCCTTACGCCTCGACGGGGACGATGTCGTCGTCGGTTGATTCCCGCGCGAGGTCCGGCGCACCTGCGCGTCACTGCCCATGGCGCTTGACGTACACCCGCGGGTGATCATGCGTGTTCTGCGTCACGCGAACATCGACGTGACGATGGAGATCTACGCGCAGGCGTCGTCGGCGAAGACACGAGAGGCGCTGAACCGGCTGAGCGAGAGCCTTGATCGATGACCTACTGCTGTACTTCGCTGCTGTACATGCGTCAGGGGCATGATCCCCTGTTGCAGATCATGCCCCTGACCTGGGTCGGGGTGGCGGGATTCGAACCCACGACCTCTTCGTCCCGAACGAAGCGCGCTACCAAGCTGCGCCACACCCCGCGACCATCGCAGAGTCTACCTGATCCATCAAGCAGCCTGGGACACCGAGTTCCGTGGGCCGCCTTGGCTCCAAGGGAGCTGTGGGATCGCCTCCGCTGGCCGCGCCGGCCCTCAAGGCGCGGCTGTAAGTGTGATCAAAGTAGCTTCGGGCCGGCAGGCGAAGCGGACCGGCGCAAATGGTGAGGTCCCCAGACCAGCGGATACATGCAGCCACGACCCCCGCCCGCCCGCCTCGTACCGGGAGAGCCCGCGCACCCGGGCACGATCAATACCGCAGTTGGTGACCAGCGCCCCGAGGAACGGCACCCGGACCTGGCCGCCGTGGGTGTGCCCGGACAGCGTCAGCGCCACCCCATCGGAGGTGTAGGCGTCCAGCACCCGCGGCTCCGGAGTGTGCGACAACCCGAGCCGCAGTTCAACATCAGCGTCCTCCCGAGGGCCGATCACCGAGGAAAGACGATCACGTCCCAACCGGGCGTCATCGACGCCGCGGACATCGATCCGCCGTCCGGCGACCCGCATCACCGTCCGATGGTTGGTCAGGTCGATCCATCCGCTGTCGCCCGCAAGGGTCTTTGCGAACGCGGCCCAGTCCAACGGGAGCCCCTTCGGCCTGGAGTCGTCCTCCGACAAAAAGTAGTGATGTGGGCTCTTCAACGTCGGCGCAAAGTAGTCGTTGTTCCCCGGTACGAACACGCCGGAGAAGCCGAACAACGGAGACAGCGCCTCCAGGGTCGGCCCGTCCGCATCAGGATGTGACAGTACGTCACCAGTCAATGCCACAAGATCGGGCATCAGACGAGCCAGCTCCGAGATCCACGCCAGTTTCCCCCCCTGTTTGGGGGTGATGTGCAGATCAGAGATGTGCAGGATACGCAGCGGGCGGACCTCGCCAGCCAGCGCCGGAACCACCAGACGGCGCAGAGTGTACGCGCTCCGCTCATAGCCGGCGGCATAGGCGAGGCTCAATGCGCCTGCCGCACCGAATCCGGTGGCCGCGCGTCTGGCGGTCCTTCGAAGCGTGCCCGGGGGGAACCGTCGCGTACCCGTCATCAGACCAGTGTGGCCCAGGTTTCGCCCATTGCGGCTGTTCTCCGCGCCGCGCCGCGCCGCGTCACGCGAATGATCAACAACGGGAAGGCTGATGATCGTATCCTTGGAGGTCCCGGAGCGACGGAACGGCTAGGGTCAGGTCGCGTGAGCGAACTCAAGGAGCGCCTGCGGGCGGATCTCACCACTTCGATGAAGGCCCGGGACGCGCTGCGCACATCCACCCTTCGCATGGCCATGGCCGCGGTGAAGGACGAGGAGGTAGCCGGCAGCAACGTCCGCGAGCTGTCCGACGAGGACGTGCGGAAGGTGCTCACCCGCGAGGTCCGCAAACGGCGGGAGGCCGCGGATGCGTTCGCTGCGGCCGGCCGAATGAACCAGGCCGAGCAGGAACGCAACGAGGGTGCGATCCTCGCCGCCTACCTTCCCCAGCAGCTGACCGACGACGAGCTCATTCTGATCATCGAACGAGTGATCGGCGAGCAGGGACTCGTCGGCCCGAAGGCGATGGGCGCCGCCATGAAAGCGGTCCAGGCCGAGGTGGCCGGGCGAGCGGACGGCTCCCGCGTCTCCGTCCTCGTCCGCGCCCGGCTTGCCACCTGACGCACGCACTCCAGCCCCGCGACGCCGCGTCCCCTGTTGCCCGGTCGCGTACTGCCAGTCGCGCTGCCTTCTCAGTCTCCGCCGAATATGTCGAGAATGCTATTCCCCCGTCGGTGTGCCGGGCTCGCGGTCGCTGTCACGGGCTGCCGGGGCGGCACCGTTGCGGGCTGTTCGGCGGGGGTTCCGCCGCCGTCCGGTCGAGGCTGCGAGTCAGGACCCTGCGAGACCATCAGTACCACGTCCGAACCAGCCGGGACGTCCTGGCCACCCGCCGGATTCATCGCCAGCACCGTACCCGCCGGAGCCGGGTTGTTGACCTCCTGGACCGTCACCCCGAAGCCCTGCGCGGTCAACAGCGCCCGCGCCAGGACAACGTTCTGGCCGACGACATCGGGCAGTGTCTCCTTCGGCGGATTGGGCTCGCTGTCGTCGGGAGCGGGCATTGCCGCCACTGGCAGCTTGAGCCCGTCGATCGCGCCACGCATGGTTCTCGCCCATACCGCGGCGGGCAGGTCACCGCCATAGACCTGGTTAAGGCCCAGGACGTTACGCAACGGGTAGGTCGTGGGCGACCTCGGGTCGGCGAGGGTCACCGCGACGGCGAGCTGCGGGATGTAGCCGGCGAACGAAGCGGTGCTGAAACCCTGCGCGGTCCCGGTCTTACCAGCCGCCGGTCTGCCGATCTGCGCGTTTTTCGCCCCTGTTCCATGCAGGATGACCCCCTCCAGCACCGAGGTGACGCTGTCCGCGACATTCGCCCCGAGGACCTGGCGGCATGGCTGGGGCGCGGCGTAGGCGACCGGCCGATCCGTACCGCCGACCCGCTGGGTGATCGATTCAAAAGGTTGTGGATCACAACGGATACCGTGATTGGCAAGCGTGGCATAGGCGGTCGCCAGGTCCATTGTGGAGATCTCGTTGGAACCGAGGACAGCCGAACCGTCACGTGCTCCTATGCCACCGGGCGGACAGCGCTGCCGGAGCGCCGCGGTGTGATCCTGTACCCGGCATGACGTGACGCCGAGCCGGCGAGCCATCTCGGCGGTGCTCTGGACGCCGACCTTCTCCGCGAGCTGGATGTAATAGGTGTTCACCGAGTGCCAGGTTGCCGTCGTCATCGAGTACAGGCCGGCTTCGCTCGGATCGGCGTTGCCGAAGCAGTCCGCGGTGCTCGCCCGCGTGCTCCCCTCCGCGCGAGGATTGTTGAAGATGTTCGAGTGATAACATACCGGCGAGTAGTACGTGGTACCCAGGGGCATTCCCTTCTCGATGGCCGCAGCCAGCGTGAAGACCTTGAAGGTGGAGCCCGGCGAGAACGAGGTCTCCTCGAGCGGAATAATCTGTTTTGTGTGGGTGAAGTCGGTCGTACGCTCCGGCGGCAGACCGTCCGAGGATGGTCCGTACACTCGGTTGACGGCCAGTGCCAGCACTTTTCCGGTACCAGGTTGGATCATTGCCACACCCGCGGCAGCCCGGTTACCCGGTGGCACGACACCGGACGCGGCGTTCTGCGCGGCAGCCTGGGCAATCGGGCTGAGTGTGGTGCGAATCGTCAGACCGCCCTCGAACAACAACCGCTCGCGGTCCGCCTGGGTCGCCCCGAACCGCTCGTCGGCAAGCAGCACGCGGCGGACGTAGGCACAGAAGAACGGCACCGACGACAGCTGGCAGGGATCTGCCGCCTGGGGCGGACGGTTCAGTGTCAACGGCACTGCCTTGGTCTCACGCAGTTGGCTGTCGTTGATGTGGCCGAGTTCGCGCATACGCTCCAGGACGATGTCACGGCGGATCGTAGCCGCCTGCGGATGTAGTACCGGATTGTAGGCTGTGGGATTTTTGACCAGACCGGCCAGCATCGCCGCCTGCGGCAGGGTAAGCCGACTCACGTCGACGTTGAAGTAGTGTTTCGCCGCGGTCTGCACACCGTAGGCGCCGTCACCGAAGTAGGCTATGTTCAGATACCGCTCGAGAATCTGGTCCTTACTCAGGTGATCCTCTAAATACAGTGCGTAACGAGCCTCTCGGAGCTTTCGTTTGACCGTTTGCTCGGTGGCGGCATCCTTGGTTTCCCTGGTGGTCGCCGCCTGCAGCAGAACATTCTTCACATACTGCTGGGTAAGCGTTGAACCGCCCTGCGTGACCGAACCTGACTCCTGGTTGGTGACATAGGCCCGGATGAGCCCCTTGTAATCAAGGCCGGTGTGTTCGTAGAAACGGGAATCCTCGATGTCGATGATCGCCTGACGCATCACCATCGGCACCTGATCAATCGTCACGATCTCCCGGTCCTGCTCACCCCGCAGGTATCCGATCACATTTCCTTGGGAATCAAGTATCCGGGAGGCCTGTGGCAACGGCGGCACGGTGAGGTTCGCGGGCAGCTCCAGGAACGAGTCGGCGCCGCCCTTGGCCGTGAGGCCTACCAGGGCCACGAAGGGCACCGCCATGAACGCGAGCAGGACGCCGGACAGCCCACTGATGATCATGAATCGCGTCGTCCGCCTAGCCGCTGTCCGGGCACGCGGCCGGAAGGACCGGAGTCTCGCGGGCCGCCGGGTGTCTGCGGGTGCGATGCGTCCGGTGGCGCCGGAACGACCAGAACCGACCGGAGGTTCCGGATGCCGACGGTATGTTCCTGTCGTCGCTGTCACGTCCGGGAACCTCCAAATGGCCCCCTTCGCGACCACTCGGCCGCGCAATGGGCACAAGCCTATGACCCCGCTCCTCAGACACGTGGATGTCACGCGGACGACACGAAGCAGTGACAGAACGCACCACATTTATCACTCGGATCAATGGCCCGGACGGGTCATTTGGACAACCACCCGTGTGGGGTCTGTGCCGTGGCAAAGGCGCTCCGTACGGTTTCGGGCGAAGCCACGTCACCACCCGCACGGGCCCCCTGACCCGGACTCGAGAAGAAAGGCAGGTGGCATGACCAGCAGCCTGGCTACCCGCACCAGCGCCGCACGACGTGCCAGCTCGACCCAGTTGATCGGCTCGACCGTCGATGGCGACTGGACCGCGAACGCGGCCTGCCGTGATCTGGACCCGGACGATCTCTTCGTTCAAGGTGCCGCCCAGAATCGCGTCAAGACCCGATGCTTCGGATGCGCCGTTCGTACCGAATGCCTCGCTGACGCCCTTGACAACCGAGTCGAATTCGGAGTCTGGGGAGGTATGACCGAACGGGAACGCCGAGCTCTTCTGCGGCGACGGCCCGATGTCGCCTCCTGGCGAAAACTGCTTGCGGATGCGCGCGCCCACCATGGGGCCGCCTCCGCGGGTTAGGA
This sequence comes from Protofrankia sp. CiT1, assembly GCF_917627335.1. Classification (NCBI taxonomy): domain Bacteria; kingdom Bacillati; phylum Actinomycetota; class Actinomycetes; order Frankiales; family Frankiaceae; genus Protofrankia; species Protofrankia sp. CiT1. The sequence goes on from NZ_CAKJTP010000047.1 coordinate 15,248, forward strand.
CCGTCCGCACCTCGTCCCCCCAGTCGACGATCCAGCCTCCGATTCGTCCTCAGTATCTCACTATCACACTCCGACCGGATGCTCGGGACGTCGACGTCACCCAGGAGACAACCTCTCGACGACGGCGTCTCGGGGCACCCCGGGACGAGCGCATGCGAACAGCGCCACGCTGGCTGGGGCTCCTCAAGGCCGCAGCCGCGCAAAAACACGATCGCGCGCCCTGAACGGGCCGGAACGCTCTAACCAGCCTGGTGGAGTACTTTCTCCCCAGCGAGCGCGGCACCGACATCGCGGAGGCCATCAAGATCGTGAATGTCTCCAGCCAGCGCGTCGACCTCAACCAGCGGTGTGTCAGGATGCGCGCTGGTGAAACGCTCCCGCAGCCGGTTCTCGCGCGTGGCCAGCCTTACTCTTTCCGCGTGGACCCGCAGTACAGCCGCTGTCAGTGGATGCCCGGCGTGCTCGGCGAGTGTTTCGGCCGCGGCGAGACTGCGTTCCACGGTCAGGCCGCGAGCCGCGGAACACACCGGGTGGACCCGATTGATGACAAGCCCCGCCAACGGCATTCCGTCCGAATCCAGTCGATCAACGAAATAGGACGCCTCCCGCAATGCGGCGGCCTCAGGAGCGGCTACCACAACAAATGAAGTACCGGGTGCGCCCAACAACTGGTACGTCTGCTCGGCACGCTGCCGAAAACCGCCAAACATGGTTTCCAGCGCCGCCACGAACTGGCTGACGTCCGTCAGGAGCTGCGCACCGACAATCTTGGTCAGAATCTTGCCGAACATACCGAGCCCAACCCCGACAACTTTCAGGTACATTTTTCCACCCGCCTTCGCCGGGGCGAGCAGCAGCCGAAGCAAGCGACCGTCGAGAAACGCCCCTAACCGAGTGGGTGCGTCAAGAAAGTCCAGCGCCGACCTGGTCGGCGGCGTGTCGACGACGATGAGATCCCAGTCCCCGGTGGCATCCAGCTGGCCGAGTTTCTCCATGGCCATGTACTCCTGGGTACCGGCAAAGGACGACGACAACGACTGGTAGAAAGGATTTTCAAGCAGCTGCTGAGCTCTGTCCGGGGCTGCGTGCGCCAGCACGATCTCGTCGAACGTCCTTTTCATGTCGAGCATCATCGCGTCCAGCCGGCCGCCGGCCGACCGGTCGACCCCGGCGACTTCCCGAGGAATGTTGTCCAGTTCGCTCAGCCCCATGGACTGGGCCAGCCGACGTGCCGGGTCAATCGTCAGAACGACCACCTGGCGGCCCTGTTCCGCCGCCCGCAGGGCCAGCGCCGCGGCAATGGTGGTTTTCCCGACGCCGCCCGACCCGCAGCACACAATGATCTTCTCGCTGTCAAGCATCGCATCGACGTCCAACGGCGCTACCGGCACCGGCGGGACGGGCAGCGGTCGTTGTGCGGGCTGCCCCTGCGTCGTGCTCATCCGACCATCCGCTGTTTGCGCAGCAGGTCCGCAAACCGGTAGATCACGCCAACATCCACGCCGTCGGCGACCAGGGGCAGTTCGTATACGGGCCGGCCCAGCCTCTCGACCTCGGCTCGTTCAGCCACTTCCAGGCGTACCCGGCGCGCGTGCTGGGCCGCTTCGGTCGCGAGCGCGCCGACCAGCTCGACGCCGGCCTGAATGCCGGCCTCCTTCATACCTGCCACCAGTTCTTCAAGATCCAATTCATCAGCGCTAGCCCGCTCGATGTCATCGGCCGCCAACAACGGCTGCCGGATCATATTCACGATGACACCGCCGACCGCGAGGCCCGCGGTTCTCACCTCAGCGACGCCGTCCACCGTCTCCTGCATCGGCATCTCCTCGAGGAGGGTGACAAAATGCACAACAGTCGCGGCGGACCGCATCACCGCCATCACGCTGTCGGCCTGAGTACGGATCGGACCCATTTTCGCCAGCCCGGCAACCTCGGCACTCACGTTGAGAAACCGGGCAATACGACCGGTCGGCGGCGCGTCGAGAACAACCGCGTCATAGGACCTGCCGCCGGGACGGGTCGCGTCCGGACGGTTCACGGCTTCTTTCACCTTGCCGGTGAGCAGGACGTCCCGAACCCCGGGCGCGATCGTGGTGGCGAAATCGATAGCGCCGATCTTGCCAAGCGCCCTGCCGGCGCGGCGGAGGTTGTAGAACATTTCCAGGTACTCCAGCAGGGCCTCCTCCGCGTCAATGGCGAGCGCGAAAACCTCACCGCCCCCTGGAGCGCTCGCCACTTTACGCTCGGCGTAGGGCAGCGGCGGGGTGTCAAACAGCTGCGCGATCTGCTGACGCCCCTCGACCTCGGTGAGCAGTACCCGCCGTCCCCCGGTCGCGAGCGCCACCGCGAGCGCGCCGGCTACGGTCGTCTTGCCGGTGCCGCCCTTGCCGGTGACCACATGAAGGCGGCACGACCACGGCCCCCGAGTGGCGCCAGGCGGCAGAGTGTCCTGCGACGTCACACCGACGACCGTACCCGGCTCGGCCATCCCCTTCCGTGCGGGCTTCCGTGCGGAAGCACGGCTGCCGGACGCCAGGTCCGCCGATGCGTCCCGCCCTCTCCCAGCGATGACCAATAAGGTCTCGTGTCATGACGACCTGGGAGTACGCGACAGCACCACTGTTGATCCATGCGACCAAGCAGATCCTCGACACCTGGGGCGCGGACGGCTGGGAGCTCGTCCAGATCGTTCCCGGCCCCAATCCGGAGAGCCTGGTCGCCTACTTCAAGCGCCCGACGAACGTCTCGACGGCATGACGCCCGCGGGCACCGAGGCGGCCACTCCGTCGCGGCGGCTGGCCGCGCTCGGGCTGACACTTCCCGCGGTACCGGCACCAGCCGGCGCCTACCTGCCGGCTCGCCGCCATGCCGAGCTGGTGTGGACGGCCGGGCAACTGCCGCTGGTGGACGGCACGCTCGCCGACCGCGGCCAGGTCGGCGCGGCCGCTGACGGCGGCATGATCACCCCTGACCGCGCCACCGAGCTGGCCCGCATCTGCGCGCTGAACGCCCTCGCGGCAGCGGCCGCGGTTGCCGGCGGCCTCGATGCCGTCACCGGCATCGTCAAGGTCGTCGGGTTCGTCGCCAGCGTGCCCGCGTTCACCGGACAACCGGCGGTGGTCAACGGCGCGAGCGAGCTGCTCGCGGCGGTGTTCGGCGACGCCGGGCGGCATGCCCGCTCCGCCGTGGGGGTAGCCGTCCTGCCCTTGGGCGCCCCGGTCGAGATCGAGCTGGTCGCCACCATCTGTTCTAACATCTGACACATGCCGGATCCGACCAGCGCGGTGACCGAGGACCTGCTCACGCACCTGCGCCAGCGGCTACCGTCGAGCATCCCCGAGCGGGCGCGGTCCTATCGTCCTGATATCGACACGCCGGCACCCACCCGCGCCGCGGCCACGGTGGTCCTGCTCCGGCCCGCCCTCAGCGGGCCAGGCGGGGTCGAGGTCTGTCTGTTGCGCCGGGCGTCCACGATGGCCTTTGCCGCCGGCATGTACGTATTCCCAGGCGGGACGGTTGATCCAGCGGACAGCGACGCTGAGCCGCGCCAATTCGGTACGGCGGGGGCCGTGGCGCCATACCTGCCCGGGGCCGGGCCGGCGCTGGCCCGAGCGCTGGTGTGCGCGGCGGTGCGCGAGACGTTCGAGGAAAGCGGTGTCCTGCTCGCCGGACCGGACGGCGACACCATCGCCGATGTCAGCGGCCCCGGCTGGGAATCGGACCGGGCCGCGCTGGAGAGCCGGCGGACCAGCCTTGCCGCCGTGCTGGCCCGACGCGCCCTCGGGGTACGGATCGATCTGCTCCGCTCCTGGGCACGCTGGATCACACCCGAGGTCGAACCGCGCCGGTACGACACCTGGTTCTTCGTCGCGGCGATGCCAACCACGCAGCTGACCCGCCGGATCCCCGGCGAATCCGACCGGCTGCTGTGGACGTCGCCGGCGGCCGCGCTCGACGACTACCTGGCGGATCGGCTACGCCTGATGCCACCCACCGCATACACCCTCGGCGAGTTGGTGAACTACACCAGCGTCGAAGAAATCATGGCAGCTGCCACCGCCCGGGACATGGAACCGATCCTGCCAAAAATCTCGTTGCGCGACGGCACGGCCCGGCTTGTGTTCCCGCATGACACCGACTATGGCTCAATCGGCTGACAGGCACGGGCGGGCAGTGGCCACGATGCCGTCCCATCCTGCCCTGCCCAGGCAGGTGACAACACTGGCGGCGGTGCTGCTCGCGCCCAATCCCGGCCCGATGACACTGGACGGCACGAACACGTGGCTGCTGCGCGCCCCCGGTGCCACCGGCTGTGTGGTCGTCGACCCCGGCCCGCCTGATCACCGGCATCTCGATGCGATCGTCGCGGCGGGACCAGTTGAGATGATCCTGCTTACCCATGGTCATATTGACCATGCCGCGGGCGCTGCTCCGCTTCACAGTCGCACGGCGGCTCCGGTCCGTGCCCTGGACATCGCCCACCGGCTCGGCGACGAGGGGCTCGCCGAAGGCGATGTGATCGTCGCTGCCGGAGTAGAGATCCGCGTGCTGGCGACGCCTGGCCACAGCGGCGACTCGCTGTCCTTCGTCCTCACCGGTGACCGCCAGCGCGGCACTGGTGGCACTGGTGGCA
>NZ_CAKJTP010000047.1:20032-29231 GCF_917627335.1 Protofrankia sp. CiT1
CGGACCCGCGGCCGGCGGGCACCGAACCGGCGTGAGTGACACAAGTGACACAAGTGCCAGCAGCGTCTCGGTGCTCACCGGCGACACAATCCTCGGGCGGGGCAGCACGGTGGTGGCGCATCCTGACGGGCGGCTCGGCGATTACCTAGCGAGCCTGCGGCGTCTGCGCGAGCTGGGCGATGCCACCGTCCTTCCTGGCCATGGGCCCGAGCTGCCGGCAGCGGGGCGGGCTTGCGACACGTACCTCAGCCACCGGGAGGCCCGCCTGCGGGCGGTCCGAACAGCCGTCGAGGCAGGCGACACGACAGCCGTGGAGATCGTCCGACGGGTCTATGCCGATGTCGACCCCGCGCTGTGGCCGGCGGCGGAACTATCGGTCCACGCCCAGCTCGAGTACTTGCGCCAGCTCTCTCACTGAGGTAGTCGAATCATCGCCGCAGGCAACGGAAGGCGACGTCTTCCAGACATCCCAGATGGCTCTTTTTCCATCCGAACGTGGCTAAGATCAGCGGGAAAAGAAGATCCCGTACAGTTGGCTTATGCTCGCGGCCGGGAGGCGACTACCCGTGCGTAACGCTCCGCATTTGTCCGACTGCACCAGAACAACTCCGGCATGGAGGCGATACCGGCAAGCCCCGTATATCGGACGGGCCGGCTGGATGTCCTTGCCACACCCCGGCTACGGGATGTTCCGATGATCACATCGCCCATCGCCGGCACCCTGCGCTGCCCACGCTGCGGCACCCCCACCGTTCCCGGCGGGCGGTTCTGCTTCCACTGCGGCTTGCCCCTCCAGACCGAAAACGGTCTGGGCGCGGACGAAGGTGCCGAGCGCCGGGTGGTCACCGTCCTGTTCGGTGACCTCTCGGACTTCACCGCGTGGGCCGAGGACCTCGATCCCGAACGGGTCGGTGAGGTCACCGACCGGGTGCTCGCCGCGCTCGCTCGCGATGTCGCCGAGGTCGGTGGACGGGTCGACAACCTGACCGGCGACGGCATCATGGCCGTGTTCGGAGCACCGACCGCGCACGAGGACGACCCGGAGCGAGCCGTCCGCGCGGCCGCCGCGATGCAGGAGACCGTCCGCCGGCTGGTCACCGACGAGGCCGGCGGTGGGCGCCATCTCGGCCTGCGGGTCGGGATCAACACCGGCGAGGTACTGGCCGGCATTCAGGCGTCACTGAGCTACACGGTGATCGGCGACACTGTCAACACCGCCGCACGGCTGTCTGACGCGGCGGCGGTCGGCGCCGTGTACGCCGGACACCACACCGTGGTCGCCACCACCTCGGTGGCAACGTGGCGGCCGCTGCCAGCACTGAAACTCAAGGGCAAGCGTGAGCCCGTCCCGGCCTACGAACTGGTCAGTCTGCGGCCGTCCAACGTCGCCCGGCCCAGCCACGGTGACGACGCGCCGTTCACCGGCCGGGACCAGCAGCTCGCGGTTCTCGTATCCGCCTTCCGGGATGTCGTCGCCCATGGCCAGCCACGGACGGTGGTCGTCACCGGCGAGGCCGGGATCGGCAAGACCCGCATCGCGGCGGAACTCGCCCGCCAGGTCGGTACGCAGCCCGACGCCAGGGTGCTGTGGGGACGTACGGTCCGCCACGGTGACGGGCGGGACCTCGCGCCGCTGATGGACATCGTGCGGACGGCATCCGGGGTGGGCGAAGGCGACAGCCCGGACCGGGTCGCCGAACGGGTCCGGCGCACCGTCGGCCGCCTCGAGCACCCCGCCGCGCGCACCCGCATTCCCGGCGGAGTGGCGGACAAGCTGCTCGCTCTGCTGGGCGTCCCGCCAGAAGGCCGTTCAACAGTCACCGCGGAGACCCCGCCGGGTGATCCGGCGGGCCGCGACGCCCATCCCGACAGCCATGCCGTCCGGGCCGTCGACGCGATCGTCGACGACGTCGCTGTGCTGCTCGGGGGGCTGTCCGACGACGGCCCGCTGGTGATCATCCTAGATGATCTGGAGTGGGCGACGACCGCGCTGTGGCAGGGATTACGGCGTTTCGCAAGCCGGCTGCGCGGACCGGTCCTGCTCGTCCTGCTCGACCGTGAGGCCCCGCCCTTGACCGGGCTGCCCAACCCGGAGCTGCTCGCGCTGGCGCCGCTGGCGGAAGCCGCCGCGGCGAGGCTGCTGCGGGACTATCTCGGCGGCGCCGAACTTGACGAGAACGCCCGCGCCGCGCTGCTCGGGCGGGTACACGGAAACCCGTTCTTCCTCACCGAGCTGCTGAACCTGCTGGTGGACCGCGGTGTACTGCACCGGGGCTCCCAGAGCGCGGGGCCAGCGCTCGTCCGCACCGAGGAACTCGCGGCATCGGGATCCACCGTGCAGCGCACCCGCCGCCGCCAGTCGGCCGGTATCGAGCCCTCCAGCTGGGTGCTTGAGGGATCCCTGCCGGAGACCACGCTGCCGGCCGGGGTGCAGTCGGTGCTGGCGGCCCGTATCGACGACCTGGACCCGATCGCGAAGGCCGTCCTGCGGTCCGCGTCGGTGCTCGGCAGCCGGTTTCCCGCCGACGCGTTGCCCGCGCTGGAGGACCGCCGGGGCGACCAGGTCCACCGGGCGCTGGCAACCCTCACCGAACGCCAGCTCCTGCGGCCCGCGCATCCCGGGGAACCGTTGTGGACGTTCGTCCATCCGATGGCCCGCGATGTAGCCTACGCCGGCCTGCCCAAGGTGGAGCGGGCCCGCCGGCACGCGGCGGCCGCGCAATGGGGGGTGGAGTTCCTCAGCGGCTCCGAGGCGGAGGTCGCTGCCTTTGTCGGGCATCATGCCGAACGCGCCCACGACCTGGCGGCATCGATGGCGCTGCCCGCCACGGACCCCGCGTGGTCGGCTCGCGAGCCCGGCTTCCATGCCCTGGTACGGGTCGCCCGCTCGGCGTTGGCCCGCGACGATCATCGCGGCGCCAGCGACTTGATCACAAGTGCGCGCAGGCTCGGCCGCGGCATCGTCAACGAGATCGACGATCTCGGGGCAGTCGTGCTGCATGCCGAGGCGCTGGCATCCCTGCGCCGTCTGGATGAGGCCGAACGCACCCTTCGGCCCGCGCTCCGGGTCACCACCCCTGAGCTCCGGGCCGCCGCCTACCGCGTCCTCGGCGATCTCCGGCACAAGCAGGGCCGGGACGAGCAGGCCGCTACTGCGCTCGTCACCGCGCTGGAGCAGGCTCAGCTCGCCGGCAGCGACCGGCTGGTAGCGGCGACCCTGCGTCAGCTTGGTCTGCTGGAATACGCCGCCGGCCGGGTGCGCCACGCCGAGAAGCGGTTCACCGATGCGCTGACGCTGGCCCGCCGGGTCGGCGACCCGCGCGGGGTCGGCTGGGCGCTCCAGCACCTTGCCTGGAGCGCGACCACCCGTGGGGACTACCCGAATGCCGAAAAGTACCTGCGGGACGCCTCCGAGGTCTTCAGGCGGTTGGACGACACCGGTGGCCTGGGCTGGTGCGCTGGCACCGAGACACTGGTCTGGCTGCTGTCAGGCCAGCTCAGTCATGCTCGCCACATCGCGCGGGAGCTGATCGAGATGGCCGAGGCGATGGGCGAGCGATGGGGCCTGGCCGTGTGCCTGACCATCGACGCGATCGCCGCCGCCGAACTCGGGGACGTCGCCGAGGCCGAAGCGGAGGCCGAGCGCGCGGCGGAGTTGTTCCGTGCCACCGGTGATACCTGGGGAGCCGCGCTCACCCTCGTGGCCAAGGGGCTCGCCGCTCGCGGCGCGGGTGATCCGGAACGGGGCGCGGCCCACCTGGAGGACGCCCATGCCGCCGCCAACATGGGCCGCCACGCGGTGGTGGGTGCGCTTGCCCTGGTCCTGCTGGGGCTGACCCGGCTCGACGCCGGGCTGATCGACTCGGCTGAGCAGGCCGCGTCCCTCGCGCTGGAAACCCTGGACGGCCTTGAGCTGCAGCCCCACGCGCAGCTGGGGGCAAAAGTGCTGGTCGCCCAGGTTGCGCGGGCTCGTGGGCGGCTACAGGAGTCGATCAGTCTGCTGGAGCAGGCGCTGGCCGCCGGCGAACCGGCGACCCTGCTGTTCCCACGTCGTCAGGCCTACGCGCATCTCGCCGGCACTCTGCTGGACGCGGGCAGACCGGCCGAGGCGCTGGCTGTTGCCCGGCGAGCGGTCGAGGTGGAGGCGGAGGACATCCGCGCCCAGGTGCTGGCCTGGCGGGCGCTGGGCACCGCCCTGGTCGCCGTCGGCAAACCCGCCGAGGCTCGGGCGGCATACGAGAAGGCGCTGGATGCGGCTACCGCGACGGGCGCGGTGAGCGAGGTCTCACAGACCCGTCGACTGCTCGCCGCCGTCCCAGCGGCCGCGGCTGTCCCGGACGCGGCGCCGGACAGCTACCCCACGGGCCTGGGCACGTCGCCAGCTGGGCCACCGACGGCGCCACTGGCCATACCGCCGACGGCGCCACCGGCCATACCCAGGCTGGCCGCTGAGCCGAGCGGGCAGGCATAGCGCAGGCCGGACGCGACGTGCCGGATCGAGCGGGTCTCACGGCGGAACGAGTCCCACAACGGAGCGGGTCTCGCGGCGGGCCCAGGCAACGCGCCAGTGCGCTGCCTGGGCCCGCCGGGGTGGGTGCGGGCCGGCCTGTGCCCCCTGCAGACCGGTTCTAGCGAGCGCGCCGGGCGAGCCTTTCCCGGTCGAGCAGAACCACCGCGCGGGAGTCCAGGCGCAGCCAGCCACGCGTGGCGAAATCCGCCAGCGCCTTGTTGACCGTCTCGCGGGACGCCCCGACCAGTTGGGCGAGCTCTTCCTGAGTAAGACCATGCTCGACCCGGACCCCGGCCGCCTCGTTGCCGGGCTGTGCCGGTTCGCCGAACCGTTCAGCCAGGTCAAGAAGGGCCTTGGCCACTCGTCCAGGCACGTCGGTGAACACCATGTCGGCCATGGAGTCGTTGGTTCGCCGCAGGCGTTGTGCCAGTACTCGAAGCAGCAGCGATGCCGCCTCGGGACGGGTGGCCAACCACGGCCGCAGCGCGGTGTGCTCCAGGGAGACCAACGATGCGTCGGTCACCGCTGTCGCGCTGGCCGTACGAGGCCCTGGGTCGAACAGCGACAGTTCACCGAAGAGGTCCCCAGGCCCCATCACCATGAGGAGATTCTCCCGGCCGTCGGACGCGGCGCGCCCGATCTTGACTTTTCCGGCAAGGATCACGAAGACACGGTCTCCGGTTTCACCTTCACGAAACAGTACTTCGCCTCGGGTAACGTTCTGGCGTTCAAGATGATCATTAAGGGCCTGTCGATCCTGTTCGGACAGGCCGGCAAACATGGGAACACGGGCAAGCAGATCGTCCACGGCGTCCGAGCATGCCAGGAGTGGAGCCAAAGGGCACGACCTGAAAGCCGTAACAGGCTGTCGGGTCTTGAACAGGTCGGCCCAATCGGGGTATTTCAGGCCCGGACGGCCCGTCCAGGAACGAGATCACGCACAGCGGCATACACGCATCGAGAGATTATATAACTCTCCGTAGTCGGAAAAACAAGAAAAATCAACGAAAGGCCAACTGGAACTCATCCTCACACCGCCCGGTGCTTACCCGGCGTCGATCGCCGCAAACGTCGGCGGTAACGCTCCAGCGCGACTGGCAGGCCCTGGGAGACGAAGGTGCTCACCTCGTCCGGCCGGGCGTTGGCAAGGAAGCCCTCCAGGCCCTGCCCCGAGTCGGCGGCACGCAGGGGACGCTCAACCCGCTCCATCGCAAGCAGCAGGGCAAGCAGCACGAGGGGAAAGGAGATCGCGGCAATCAGAAACATGGCGGGCACTATGGTGACGGATGACTGTGCGTAACCAGCACGTGGGGTCCGGATGCGTCCTGCGACATTGAACACATCCGCGACGCAGACCGGAAGCTAGCGTGATCAGCTCGCCCGTTACCCTGGATCCGTGCCCGTCACCGTCAACACCGCCACGGAGAGCCCGCTGGCGCGGACACGGCGAGCCCGCAAGATCATCAGAACCCTCGGCGACCTCCACCCGGATGCCCGGATCGCGCTGAACTTCAGCAGCCCCCTGGAGCTCCTCGTCGCGACGGTCCTGTCCGCGCAGTGCACGGACAAGAAGGTCAACGAGGTGACCCCGACGCTCTTCGCGCTGTATCGCACGGCCAGCGACTATGCCGGCGCGGACCGCACGGAGCTGGAAGCCGTCCTGCGTCCGACGGGCTTCTTCCGAGCGAAGGCACATTCGATCATCGGAATCGGCGCCGCGCTGGTCGACCGTTTCGCCGGCGACGTACCCGCGTGCCTCGACGACCTCGTCACGCTGCCCGGTGTCGGCCGCAAGACCGCCAACGTGGTGCTCGGACACGCCTTCGACATACCCGGGATCACGGTGGACACCCATGTCGGACGCTTGTCCCGCAGATTCGGGCTGACCAGCAACACCGATCCGGTCAAGGTTGAGAACGACCTTGCCGAGCTGCTCGAGCGCCACGACTACACGATCGCGTCCGACCGAATGATCTTTCATGGCCGGCGGATCTGCCACTCCCGCCGCCCGGCATGCGGAGCGTGCGGCGTGGCCCGCCTGTGCCCGTCGTTCGGCCTCGGCCCGACCACCTCAGATGACGCCGCGCGGCTGGTCCGCAAGGGCGTCGAAGCGGTCAGTTGAGCCCCGGACCGCATCCGGACGACACCGGAGCTCCCCGATCGGCGCGCTACCCTCGGGACGCCACGCCGGACCAGCCAGGTCGGCCACATCAGCCAGGATGGCTCGCTGACCTGGCCGATGCCCTGCGTTCGGCCCGCCCTGACGAACTGCAATCACGTAACCACGTGCCGGCGACGAACGGCGCGCGCCCGGCAGCCGTGCTCATGCTGCTCGGAGACGGCCCGGCCGGAACGGACATCCTGCTCATCGAACGTGCGCCTGACCTGCGCAGCCACGGCGGGCAGCCGGCCTTCCCCGGTGGCGCCACCGATCCCTGCGACGCGTCCCCGGCAGCCACAGCGCTGCGGGAGGCCCGGGAGGAGGTCGGGCTGGACCCGGAATGCGTCCAGGTGCTCGCCACTGGCCCCGCTCTCTACCTGCCACCCAGCGACTTCCTGGTCACACCCGTGCTGGCGTGGTGGCACACGCCGTGCTCGGTGGCTCCGCTGGACTCGAACGAGACGTCATCGGTCGCGCGGGTGCCTGTCGCGACGTTGGCGGACCCAGCAAATCGGGTGCTGGCCCATCACCCGCGGACCGGCTACCGCGGACCGGCCTTCCGCGCACACGGCATGTTCATCTGGGGCTTCACCGGTGGGCTGCTCGCCGCGCTGCTGCGGATGGGGGGCTGGGAGCGCCCGTGGCTTCCAGCCGAGCAGGTCGAAGCCCCTGTAGCCGCCATATCAGCGCCCTCCGACGCCGAGCGGGCGCCGGAACTGACGGGTGAGTCCGGATGAGCACCCCCCGGACGATACGGTCAATCCGCTCGATGAGGGACCGGAGGCAACCATGAGCGCAATAACCGGCATGAGCCCAATGACCGGCCCGGACGACAGCGTCAAGCGCCCACCGCCCCGGCCCGGCGGACTCCGGCGCCGGCGCACCGGCGTCCCCGCGACGACAGGGACTGTTCGCGTTGCGGTGAGCGTTGTCCTCGCGATCCTCGTGGCGCTCCCGCTCGGCGGTTGCGGCAACAGCAAGACGACCAGCTCGGCGACGGCCGTCTCAAGCGCCACACCGAAGATCGAAAACGATACACAGGTCTTCGACGTCGTGGGTACCGCGTCACTTCAGTTCACGCCCGCGACGCTGATCGCGAAACCCGGAAAAATCACGGTGAACCTGACCGTCGAGCGCGGCTCACCCCCGCACAACTTCGTGATCTCGACGATCCCGGCAGCCCGGACCAACTACGCCACGACCGATACGCCACGTTCCGTCACATTCACAGTGGATCAACCTGGCCAGTACCCGTTCATCTGCACGATCCACCCGAACATGCGTGGCACACTGATAATCAGCTAACGGATAGCGGGCCGCCAGACATGTTCGACATGCTTGACATCATCCTGCTCGTCACAGTGATTGTCTTTGGCGTGTCCGGCTACCGGCAGGGCTTCGTCGTCGGGGCGCTGTCCTTCGTCGGCTTTCTCGGTGGCGGCGTGCTGGGCGCGAACATCGCCGCGCCGTTCGCGCGGCTCATCGGGGCCGAGACGAACGGTGCCGTGGTCGGCATCCTGGTCGTTCTTGGACTCGCCCTGGTCGGACAGATCGCCGCCACCGCCATCGGGGCGGCCCTGCGCAACCGGCTCACCTGGCAACCCGGCCAGACCGTCGACTCGGTCGCCGGCGCGTTGCTGTCGGGGATCTCAGTGCTGCTGGTGGCCTGGCTGCTGGCGACGGCCATCGACCGGTCCCCGTTCAGCACCCTCGCCGAGCATGTGCGCCGATCAGAAATCCTGACAACCGTCGACGGGGCCATGCCGGACACGTTCCGTAATGCCTTTGCGGACCTCCGCCAGCTTGCCGACCAGCGGGGCTTCCCGGAGGTCTTCTCCAGCCTCGGCGGCGGGCGAATTGTGCCCGTCGAGCCACCGGACGCGCAGGCAGCCGCGACCGCGGGCGTACAGGCCGCCTCGGCCAGCATTCTGAAGATCCGGGGCGTCGCGCCGTCGTGTTCCAAACAGGTCGAAGGCTCCGGTTTCGTCTACGCCGCGGAGCGGGTGATGACAAACGCCCACGTCGTCGCCGGAGTGACGCGGCCACAGGTCGAAGTGGGCAACACCATGATGGCGGCCAGGGTGGTGCTGTTCAACCCGGACACCGACATCGCGGTCCTGTACGTGCCCGGACTGCGCCGGGCCCCGCTGGCCTTTCAGGCCGATCCAGCGGGCCGCGCGGGCGATGACGCGGTCGTCGCCGGATACCCCCAGGACGGCCCTTACACGACTGCGGCGGCACGCATCCGCAATCGTCAGACAGCCAGAGCACCCAACATCTACTCGCAGGGCACGGTGCTGCGTGACATCTACGCCGTCCGCGGCCAGGTGCTGCCGGGAAACTCCGGTGGACCGCTGTTGTCCGAGGCGGGCACCGTCTACGGAGTCGTGTTCGCCGCCGCGACGAACGACTCGGCGACCGGCTATGCGCTGACCAGCGCCGAGGTGGACAGCTCGGCGAACGCCGGTCGTGTCGCGACCGCCCAGGTCAGCACCCAGGGCTGTGACTAGTGGTCGCCGCCGGAAGTT
>NZ_CAKJTP010000048.1:0-12588 GCF_917627335.1 Protofrankia sp. CiT1
GTCCGGCTGACCGCGATCGTCACCCACGAAGGCGACTGGTACGTGGCGCGGGCCCTTGAGGTCGAGGTGGCAAGTCAGGGCCCAAGCGTGGAGGAGTCGCTGGCGAACCTGCGCGAGGCGCTGGAGCTGTACTTCGAAGATGAGCCGGTTCCGACAGTCTCCGTTGACGGGCCGATCGTCGCGCCCGTCAACGTCCGCTTGTCGGCGTGACACCCACGCTCCCCAGAGTCTCAGGTCCGGAGGTTGTCCGGGCATTGCGTCGTGCGGGCTTTGACGAGGTGAGCACAAGAGGCTCGCACTGCAAGCTCCGGCACAAGGTTGTGGCCCGTACCGTGATCGTGCCGCTGCACCGTGAACTGGCGACGGGTACCCTCGCCTCGATCCTTCGCCAGGCCGGTATGGACGCCGAGGAGCTGCGAACTCTGCTCAGCTGAGCGGGGGCCCGTGGTCAGCCAGCCGATGCTGGGCGCCAGGCCGCACAGCAGTGAGCCCAGCCCAAAGGTGGCGAGGCCGGGGTCGGCACGACCGCGGTGCACCCCGCCCGGACGCCGACGGCCGGGTGGGACGGGCCGCGGCGGCGTCGACCGTGCAGCGACCGGACCAGCGATGCGACGGCTGCCCCGGTCCGGCTACGGTGATGTCGTGGGACTGCATCTGAGTCAGATCGCCGAGGCGGACGAGCTGCTGACGAACGATCCGCTCGCGTTGCTGATCGGGATGGTGCTGGACCAACAGATTCCTCTTGAGCGGGCGTTCGCGGCTCCCTGCGAGCTGGCCCGACGGCTTGGTCGTTCCCTGAACGCGGCGGATCTCGCCAGGGCCGACCCAGACGAACTCGGCGCGGCCTTCTCCCAGCAGCCGGCGCTGCATCGGTTCCCCGGTTCGATGGCCAAGCGGGTGCAGAGCATGTGTCAGCTCATCGTCGACACCTACGACGGCAACGCGGCTCGCGTGTGGACGACCGCGGCCGACGGCAAGGAGCTACTGAGGCGGGTGGCGGCACTGCCGGGTTTCGGTACGCAGAAAGCCAAGATTTTTGTGGCGCTTCTTGGCAAGCAGCTTGGCGTGACGCCGCCAGGCTGGCGGGAGGTGTCCGCACCGTTCGGGGATGACGGATCGTACCTTTCGATCGCCGACATCATCGACACGGTCACCCGTGACAAGGTTCGTGCCTACAAGAAGGCGATGAAGGCCGCCACCAAGGTATCTACCGGCTGAACTGCGGTTTTGTTGTTTCCAACATACGTGTCATTGCCGTACCGCGCCACGCGGTAGATGAGCATGTGCGGGGCGGGCGGCCGGATTCTTGACGAGTTGCCGTCCAGCTGCACCCGGTCAGTCGTTTTCAGTCGGCGCAGGGAGATCGAGCTGGAACCAGACGGTCTTACCGGTCCGGGTGGGCCTGGCGCCCCAGCGGGTGGCCAGTTCGGCGACGAGCTGCAGGCCGCGGCCGCCCTCGTCGTCGACGGTGGGATGCAGCAGGCGGGGAACCCGGGTGTCTTCGTCGGAGACCTCGACATAGAGGGCGTGCTGGCCGCGCCGTAGGATCAGTTGGCCCGGGGCGTTCGCATACCGGATCGCATTGGTGACCAGTTCGCTGACCAGCAGTTCGACGGTGAAGGCAGCGCCTATGACTTCCCAGCGGCTGAGGGCGCTCAGGACGGCTTCGCGCGCGGCCTTGGCTGCCTGGGGACGCGGGGCGATCGCGGTGGTGGCGGTGGTAGCGGTGGTGGTGGCACGGACGAGTAGCAGCGCGACGTCATCGTCGTAGCCTTCGCCCCGGTCGATGAGGCTGAGCATCCGGTCGGCGGTCCTGCCGAGATCATGCGCCTGTTTCTGTTCGGCGTCACGATGGATGGAGCTGAACATGAGCTCGATGCGTCGACAGCCTTCGTCGATGCCGACGGTGGGGGACTCGACCAGGCCGTCGGTGAAGAGCGCAAGTGTGGTTTCGGCTGCGAACACGTGCCGTGTTTCGGTGTACGTCTGTTCCCCCAGCCCGAGGCCGAGGATCGGATCGCCGTGGCCTTCGAGGCGGCGGACCTTTCCGTCCGGACAGGTGAGGACGGGATCCAGATGGCCCGCGTTGGCAATGCAGATAGTGCCGGTAGCCGGCTCGAAAATCGCATAGATACAGCTGATGAGCGTTTGATCGGGGCCGCTGCCGAGGTTCTGGACAAGGTCGTCGAGATGGGTGAGGACGTCGGCCGCGGGCAGGTCGAGAGCGGCGAAGGCGCGGACGGCGGAACGGACCTGCCCCATGACGGCCGCAGCCGTGAGGCCCCGGCCCATGACGTCACCGATGACCAGCGCGACCCTGCCCGCAGACAGCGGGATGATGTCGAACCAGTCGCCACCAACTTCAGTACCGGCCGTCCCAGGTTCATAACGCCAGGCGATGTCCAGGCCTTCGACGGCGGGGGTTTCGTGCGGCAGCAGGCCGCGTTGCAAAGCGATGGCGGCGGCGCGCTGGCTGGCGTAGGCTCGGGCGTTGGCCACCGCACTGGAGATCCTGCTTCCCAGTTCGGCCGCGGTCTGCACGTCCCAGTCGGTATAACGACGCCGGGACGAGCCGATGCCGAAGTAGACGACCCCGAAGAACTGCCGGCCCACCAGCAGCGGAACCACGATCGCCATGTCGATCGCGACCTGCTCGAAAAAGTCGTGCGGTTCGGACATTTGGACGCTGTGTATTATTCGTTCTGTTATGTCGAAAAGCACTGGTCGGCGCGTGGCGAATGCTCGATGAGCGGGATTATCCTGATCAAGATAGACCAGAGTTCCCACGGTATTGATCGGAGTTGGCGAGGCGGAGCGCGGCGTGTTGGCGTGCCTGGCTCCGCGTAGCGCCAGCCTGTCCGGGTGGGTGTCGGCGTCGAGCGTTTCGTCGGCCAGGAGGACCTCGCAGTTGTCGGCGAATTCGGGGACGGCGAGGTCGACGATCGCCGCCAGCGTGTCCGGTAGTTTCAGGGACGCGCCGACCAGCCCGCTGGCCCGCCCCAGCAGGCGCAGCCGCTGTTCCACGGCCTCGCGATCGGCTTCCGCCTGTCGTTGTTCGGTGATGTCGATCGCGGCCACACCGATCGCCGTCGTGACGCCGTGCCGATCGCGGATCGGATAGTGAGAAGCGCTCCATATGCGGCGGTGCGGCCAGCTTGCCGGGGTGCGTCCGGTGATTTCAACATCGATGATCGGCTTCCCGGTGTCCAGCACCCGCCGGATCACATCCCATGCCTGAGGATCTATATCGGGAAGCAGCTCCGCGATCGTCTTGTCTCCGATGTCCGCCGTGGACAGACCGTTGAAGGCGAGTATGGTCTTGTTCATGTAACGTATTCGTAGCTCTGTGTCGACAATCAGGAGGCCAATTGGAGCCAAGTCAGTGAGTCGCGCGGCCAGCTCAAGGCTTTCCAGCTCGTCCGATCTTGCTGGTTCACGACGACCCGGGATACCCGTACGTCGGACCATCAGCGCGTGTGAGCCGAAGAGAAACGAGACGTATCCATGTTGTCACCTTGTGCCGCTATCGCCTTGTGCTGTTGTCACCTTGTGGCCGAGGTCGAATACGCTTGGCGTGAACAAATCCATCCTGGTGAGTGACGCGACGAGTTGAAAAGATCAAACGCGCCGCTTTTCCGCCGGTCAGGCATGTGGTTGGCGATGCCCGCTGCCAGCCGCGACCAAACGCGGGGCGAACGCGGGGGCGAATCGAAATGCGAGGACCAATGCGAGGGCGGGGCACGCGCTCAGACGGTCACCAGGACGAACACGGGGAACGCGCTGACGGCGGCGGCCGTCAGATAGATCGTCGCATGCGCCCACAGCGGCGTCCGGGGCGATGGATCCAGCAGGCGCGAGATGCGGGCGACCAACGGAGTGTCGATCGGCGACCGGGCGCTCTCGGCCACCGGAGCGTTCGTGTCCCCGCTGTCTATCGTGCCGCTGCTGTGGCTGGCACGCGCCGGCCACAGCGTCCGGCATCGTTCAGACAGCTGGTGCTGGGGCACACCGCTGATCGCGACCGCGCCCGCCGGCACCGGGGAGCGGGCGACGCCGAGCCTGGCCAGTGCGCGCGCGAGCGTCTGCCCGCTGGTGCGCCGGGCAGCGGCGTCATCGGCGAGCATCTCGACCAACAGAGACACCGCGGCGGTTGCTTCACGGGCCGGTGACAGAAAGGGGAACGTTTCCTGCCAGGCCACGAAAGGCTGGATGACGAGATCGTGGCGGCTCCGAGCATGAGCTTCCTCGTGCACGAGGACGGCTTCCAGCTCGTCCGCGGCGAGCGCGGTGAGCAGCCCTTTGGAGACGACTACCCGGGTGTGACGCACACCGGGCAGGCAGTATGCGACCGCGACCGGATGGTCCAGAACGCGGAGCCGACTACGTCGGCAGGCCTGTTCACCGTGGTCGTGACCGGCGAGGTCGACCAGATGGCGGTGACGGCGCCGTTGCCGCAGGGTCCGGGATGTGCATAGGGCGAGTACGCCGAACAGGCGGGCGGCAAGCGCGGATGCCACCGCGAGACCGATCAGGTTGATCCAGCCGAGCCCGGCCAGCGGCTCACCGGCCGCCAGATGGCTGGCATGGTCGCGGACACTCACCGGCATGTTCGTCGACAGCGGCGCGAAGGTGAAAGCGATCACCGCTAGCAGCGCGGAGACTCCGCCCGCAAGCCCGACGGCCTGCCACAGCACGATCGCCGACCGCGGGCAGCGGGACGGCCAACGGGCCGCCGCGAGCAGCCGCGGAACCGGCCACGCAAGGGTGCACGCGAACAGGGTGAGAACGGCCGCGGTCGTCATAGCGGGTGAACAGTACCTCTGTCGGCAGGAGGTGGTTCGTCCTGTGGACGCAGTGTGTCCGATCCATCATCCTCGGCGCCCGCCGGCCGGGTCAGCGCCCGGCGAAGGATCTCGGCTTCGGCCGGGGAGACCGAACCGACGAAGCGGACCAGCGCCGAGCCGCGATCATCGGTGGTGTCGAGGACCGCCAGCATGGCCTCGGCGACAACGGCGTCCCTGCTGCTCGACGCCCGGTAGCGGTGCGCGCGCTCGGCGCGCTCCCGTTGGACGAAACCCTTGCGCTCGAGGCGTTCCAGCACCGTGAGGACGGTGGTGTAGGCAAGGTCGCGTTCGTGGTCGAGGCGGGTCGCTACCTCACGCGCGGTCAGCCAACCGTCTGTATCCCACAGTACGTCCATGACTGACCGCTCAAGGTCACCCAGGCGCGCCATGGGTCCACTCTACGACGCGCCAAGAGATGACGTGACCTGATCCATAGATCTCGTGAAGCTGGCCCACGGCCCGACAGAAGCGGCTATAAGGATCACTGGCCATGAAAGGGCCGCGGTAGGCGTGCAGTGCGGCGGGCCGCTCGGCAGCGGCCGGGAATGACAGCCAACTGATGGTCGGCTTCTTCGACGTCACGATCGGTAAGTTCCGCCTGGATGCGTCGACCGGCGGTATCGAGATGGATCGTGGCCAGGCCGAACATCCGCTGTAGTGGTCCCTGGACCCGGCGGATGCTCTGGACTTTTTCCAACGGGACCCATCGTGTGACTCGGCGTACCCGACCGTTCGTCGTTACGATACAGGTCTTGCTGTCTCCCCAGGCGAGGTAGCGGTAGCGCAGTGGAGCTTTCCACCGGGCGCGGGCCGGGGCGCGCCGATCGGCGGTGGGCGCCGCGGGAATGAGCTGGGACAGTAAGAACGCGGCTTGGCCATGGTCCCCGACCGGCAGCACAGCCCGCAGCTGGCGTCCCTCGGGCCTGTTCTCGTTCCTGACCCGCCGGCCCGCCACCTCGACCTCGAGGCGGCACCAGCGCAATGGCCGCCACAGGAGCGGTTCGACCAGCTGGACCGCTTGGACACGGCCGAACGGAATCGTCTCCGTGGCGGTCTGGATCGCGCCCGAGCGCAGATGGAGGCCGTCGGCGGCGACGGAGACGGTGAGCTCGAAGCCGCTGTTGAAACGCCGCCAAGCCGCGGTGAGCATCCCGATCAGGAGACCCACGGCACCCCCCAGAGCACCGATGGCCGCCGGGATCGCTACCGCGACCGCGGCGAAGACGACGGTCGCGCCTATCGTGACAACTCCCTGGCCGCTCAGCAGTATGGAGGTGGCCAGCCGCCGGGTGGACAGCGCCACCAGCAGCTGTTCCGGGGGTGGCGGTGAATCCTCGGCGACCCCGTGCGCGAGGGCCAGCAGGCGTGCCCGCAGGATCTCCGCGTCCGCCTTGCGTAGACAGGCCAGCCGGCCGGCGGAGCCACCGGATGCCGCCATCCGCAGATGGAGTTCGGCGAGGCCCAGCACCCGCGCCAGCCCGGATTCCACCAGGTCGATCGCCTGGATCTGGGATAGCGGGTACCGCTGCGAGCTGCGGCGCAGCAGCCCTGTCTCGATTCGCAGCGTGCCGTTGTCAACCTGCCACCGGGTGACCAGCCACGAGATCACACCGATGACGACGACCACGGCGACAACCGCGAGATCCCAGTAGCGTCCCTGCCCACCGCTGTCCTGCTGGTGGGTTACGGCGCCGGACAGCAGGAGAGTCGCCAGCACCACGAGGTGGCGACCGGCCCGTACCAGCGGTGACAGAGGGTGCAGACGGCGCCATCCGCCGGCAAGTCCCGCGATGGGTTGGCCGTCGCTCCGCTCACCGGCCTGTTCACCGGCTTGCTCACCGGCCGGTCCGGCCATCGCGGACGCTTCTGCCCTGGACGGCCCCGCCGTCAACCGGTGTATCGCCGTTCCGTCCATAGCGGAGTGCTCGTCGGCGCTGTTCACAGCCCGGCCGCTTTGGCTTCGCCCAGAGCGGCCAGCGCGTCACGGAGCCGGGCCGCTTCGGCCGCGAGGAGTCCCGGGATTCTGGCGTCACTCGCTGCGGCTGCGGTGTGCATGCGTACAGTAGCGAGCCCGAACATGCGCTCAACGGGCCCAGCGGTGACGTCGACGAACTGCATCCTGCCGTAGGGAATCACGGAAAGTTTGCGAATCATGACACCCCGTCGAATGAGGAGGTCGTCCTCGCGTTCGGCATAGGCCCAGGCCCTGATCCGGTGATGGAGAAGCCGTTCCCAGGCCAGCACCACGGCGGCGATCACCAGAGCGAGTAGTCCGCCGAGCCCCGCTGAGCCTATGAATGCGCCCAGCAGGCCGACGGTCGTGATCGTCGGAGTGGCGATGAGAGCCAGCTGGATCCGGCGCATGACCAGCAGGCGCGTGGACGGAGCTGTCCAGTCCTGGGCGTCGTTCATGTGATCCGTTCGCTGGGCCTGTCAGCCCGTTGCCGTGGGATATCCGCTTCGCGGTCAGCGGCCCGGAGCCGTGGGCTCGGCGCTGGGGTGAGCGTGACAGAGCAGGATGTCATCTGCCGTTTTGTCCCATCTGCATGTTGCCGTGCCCGCTCGGTACGCACTTCTCGAGTGCATACGATACATATATTTTATGCAATGTATGGATTTTATAGAGTAAATAGGATCTTTTTTGTATTTTAAGATCATAGTTGTTGTGGTTAGGATGATTTTGTCCTGTGCTGGTGCTGTTGTCCAGAGTCTTCGCGGAGCCGGAGCCCTCGGCCGGTGACATCCGCCGTCAGAATCTGGGCGGGCAGCATGCGGAGCCGGCCATCAGGACGTGCGGTTCGCCTGGACGGCTACGGTCGCCAGATGGGTGTGCGTGGGGATGAGCGGACCGTGGTACCGATCGAGGCCGACCGGTCAGCCGCTGGCGCTGGTGGCCTGGGCGGGGTCGGCCGGCCGTTGTCCCGGCGGCTGTTCGTAGCCGAGGTGTGGCTCGTCCTCGGTGTCTCGCTGGGAGCCTCCGCGCTGTGGGCCGCTGTCCGTTACATCGGCGACCTGACCGCACCTGTGCCGCTTCGTCGGCAGGTTGCCGAGCTGAACTCGTCGGCGGCTCCGGGACGTCCGTGGCTCGATCTCGCATTGCAACTGGTCGGTATCGCAACCGCGCTGGTGCCCGCGCTGTTGGCGCTGAACCTGCTCGCGCGCGACGGCGGCGGCCCGTCCGCCATCGGGCTCGACTGCCGCCAGCCCAGCCGCGACGTCGGCTTCGGGGCCGGGCTCGCCGCCATGGTCGGCGGTACCGGGCTCGGGCTGTACCTGCTCGCCTGGCACTCGGGCGTGAACCTGACCGTGGTTCCCACAAGCCTGCCGGCTGTGTGGTGGCGCGTCCCCGTCCTGCTGGCGTCGGCGGTGGAGAACGCGCTGCTCGAGGAGGTCGTTGTGGTCGGCTACCTGTTGACCCGGTTGCGCCGGTTTGGCTGGAACGACCGGACAGCGCTCGCCACGAGCGCTGTCCTGCGTGGCTCGTACCACCTGTATCAGGGTTTCGGTGGTTTTGTCGCTAATTTACTTATGGGCCTGCTGTTCGGTCGGATCTATCAACGTCACGGGCGGATCGGTCCACTTGTCGTAGCTCATTCCCTGATCGATTCAGTTGCTTTTGTCGGTTATGTGATTTTGGTCGGCAAGGTGTCCTGGCTCCCCCAGCCATGATCTTGTTGGGCGCGGGCGTTGGGGTGGGCATCGAAGCAGACATCGCGGCAGGTGGCGAAGCGGGCATCGGGGCGACAAGGTAGTTAACATTCGTTGAACAACGGTTATCTTTTTGTTGTTTATTGTGTGCGATTAGCGTGATCGAATTGTCGCCGGCAGCGAGATTATTGTCATCCGTTGATGGTGATGCTTCGGTCGGATGTGATGAAAGGGCGCGGCATGGGCAGTGAACTGAGGGAAGTCGAACGTAAGTTCGCGGTCGATCCAGCCTTCGTGCTTCCCGCGCTGGATCAGTTGCAAGGAGTCACTAGCGTTACCGAGCCGGAAACGGTCACCCTGGAAGCCGTCTACTATGACTCCGACGATTTTCGGCTGGCCAACAATAAGATCACATTCCGGCGGCGGACCGGAGGGCACGACGAGGGCTGGCACCTGAAGCTGCCGATCAAAACTGGTGAGCGTACCGAGATCCAGCGCCCCCTTTACTCGGTTGCGGACGGCGTCGACGGGGCGAATGATCCGGCTGGAAGGAGCGGCCAGCTGCCGGTCGCGGCTGATCCAGTACCGGAAGTGTCCGCCGTCGCTCACGCCGCCGCCGGACCAGCCAACGGCTGGGCAGACAGCGTTCCGCCCGCTGAGCTGGTGGAGCTGGTATCCGTCCACCTGCGCGGTGCGCCGCTGCAACCGGTGGCGCGGCTGGTCACGAGCCGCACGGCGATTCGCCTCCGCGATGCCACCGGAGCTGATCTCGCCGAGGTGGTTGACGACTGCGTCAGCTCCCAGACTCTCGGCGGGAACACCGCGCGCCCGCGGCGCCGTGAGTGGCGCGAGATCGAGGTCGAACGTGTCGGTGCTGGTGAGAACAGCCTGCTGGACAGGGTCGGCGCTACCCTGTCGGCGGCTGGCGCGTCCCAGGCCCTGGAGCCGTCCAAACTCGCGCGGGCGCTGGGGCCGACGCTGGCGAACCAACGGCGATCCGCGGCGGCGCCGTCCCGGGGCAGGCTGCGGCCGAAGTCGCCGGCCGGCGAGGTGGTTCGGGCCTACCTGGCGGCCCAGGTGGAGGTGCTGCTCGCCACCGATCCCCGCGTGCGCCTGGACGCACCGGATGCCGTGCACAAGATGCGGGTGGCGACCCGCCGGTTTCGCAGCACGCTGCGTACCTTCGCGCCGATGTTCGACCCGGCGGTCGGCAGCCACCTGGACGGGGAGCTACGCGATCTGGCCGGTGCGCTGTCCGCGGCCCGCGACTGCGAGGTGATGGTCGAGTACTTCGACGGGCGGATGGCCGAACTGCCCGGTGAGCTGGTGCGCGGTCCGGTCGTCGAGACGATTGACAGCCAGCTGCTCGCGGGCCAGGCTGAGGCTCGCGGCGAGACCTTGGCGATGCTGCGCAGCGAGCGTTACCTGACGCTCATCGCTGATCTACAGGTAGTGGTTGCCGGACCGCTGCGTGGCCCGGCAGCGCAGCCCGCGCGTATCGCTGTCCCGCAGCTGATCGGACGCGCCGATCGTCGGCTGACTCGCAAGGTCGCCGCGGCCCTGGCCACGCCGTCCGGGCATGAGCGGGACATCCAGCTGCACAGCGCCCGCAAGCAGGCGAAGCGCTTGCGATACGCGGCCGAGACAGCCGTACCGCTCTTCGGGTCCGACGCGGTGGAGCTCGCCAGGCTGGCCGAGCAGATCCAGGAGCTGCTCGGCACACATCAGGATGCCACCGTCGCACAAGGGCTGCTTCGTGGGTGGGGCACGGCGGCCGCGGATGCCGGCAAGCCGACCGCGTTCACGCTTGGGCTGTTGTTGGGCCTGGAGGAATGCCGTGCGCGGACCGCGGAACGGGATTTCATCGACTTCTGGCCGGCGGCATCCCGGCGGCGGCACCGCCGCTGGCTGGGCTGATCCGTACATTCTACGGCGTGTTCCGGAAGCCGCCGTTCGATCAGGGAGCCGCGGCCAGGGGCCGCCTGGACGCGGCGAGCCGGACAGATGACCTTCGAAACACGCCCTAATGGTCGTAGAAGCCGTGTGACCGGTCGTTGCCGACCCACCGTGCCGGCAGTTCCGTCAGCTGCCGGACCCGGTCCCGGTCAGTGGGGGTGACCGGGGTCTGCAGCAGGATGGTCGCATCCGGGTCGTCGGTGGGACGGAACAATGAGATGATCAAAAGGATCTCCCCGACGGTCGCGGTGGCGACCGTCACCTTCCGGCTGGTGAACTCGTGTGCCGACCGGTTTTCCCACCACTGCTTCAGGTCAGGCTTGTCGGCCTCGAGCAGCATGAATATCTCCTGGACACGTTCGTCCTGGAAATCGCCGTCGGCGCGTGAGCGGAACTGCGCGAGCACAGCCTTGGTCACGGCTTCCCACTCATGCAGCGTGCTGCCGAGCAGCCGGCTGGTGACCATCAGATACAGGAGGTTCCGGCGCCGATCGTCGACGAGGCCGGGGTCCGTCCACAGCGCCGCATAGGCGTCGTTCCAGCCGATGATGTCGAAGCTGTGGTCCAGAAGCAGCGCGGGACTGGTCGGCCAACTGTCCAGAACGGGTTGGAGCAGCCGCGCCACAGCATGGCGTTGATCGTGGGTGTGCCGCGCCCGGCGCGGCGGGGCGTGCAGGCCCGCGAGTGCCAGGGCATGCCGTCGAGCATGATCGTCCAACCGCAGAGTGCGCGCCACAGCTTCGACGACCGGTCGGGAAGCCGCTACCCGTCCTTGCTCGAGCCAGGTGTACCAGGCGAGCCCCAGGCCGGACAGCTGTGCCACTTCCTCTCGTGGTAGCCCGGGTATTCGTTCACGGTGGGCCTGCAGGAACTTACCGAGTTCGCGTTGCCGGGACTCCCGTTGGACGCCGCTGCTCGCCGTGTTGCCTACCGCACCGTGCGCCGTACTTTCTGTCATGGCTAACCGTCCTGTCGGTTATCGCCCGGACACTTTTCGCAAGACCCGGCGGCGGGGGAAGCCATGGGGCACCCGCGGGCGGAGCGATGGCCACCTGTCCGTCGACGGGGCAGGTGCCGTTGACCTGGCAGCTGGCTTTTACGGGACACCTGTCGATGTTGACATCAGCAGGACCGCCGCTTAGCGGCATTCAGCGCAGTGCGACCTTGCCCTCCCCGGTTGGCCGGAGTTCGGCCGCGGCTCCCCGGCTTGGAGCGCCCGGCAATAGAGGATGCGGCATTGCGGGGCTGGGGTGCGCACCTCGCGTCATCGCTGCCCATCCATCGCCGCGCGATGCACAGGTACCCCGGCTCCTCGGTCGCCCCACAAGCTCCGGCGCATCCCTCCGTCGCCGCGCGATGCACGCACCTCAATCCCGCTTCTTGATCCACGCCCCTGTTGTCGGGCATTCGTAGCGCGTGTTTGAGATCGTCATTCCGGCATACTGATCAAAGGCCCGGCCCCGGACAGGTTCTCACACAGTTCTGACATTTCTCTGACGAAAGACACACGGCGCCCCGGCAAGGTGACGGTGTCGCGGACCACGGTGGCCGCGTTCAACGGAGGTGACGGCGTGAGGATATCAATGGCAACGAAGCTCGCCGCGATGGCGGGCGCTGCGGTCATCGCGGCCGGTAGCGCCGCGACCGTGGCACTGGCCGACTCGGGAGGGCCTGTCACACCGGCCGCGAATGCCACGACGGCCACCGCCGACCCGATCTCGGAGGTGGCGTCTGATGCTCGAGGCCATCGCGCCTGGCTCGCGGACAAAGGCGTGCACGGGGAGTTCGTGGCGCGGACGGCGGACGGGTTCAAGACGTTCGATGTGCAGAAGGGGACCGTGACAGCGGTGTCCGGTTCGTCGTTGACCGTCCGCAGCGATGACGGATACACCGTCTCCTACTCGATCACGGATAGCACGATTGTGCGCCGAGGCAAGAACAAAGCGGATATATCGGCGGTGAAGGCCGGGGAGAAGATCGTGATCGGCGCCCGTGTCGACGGCCAGACACGGACAGCGCTCCGCGTGATCGTGCAGGTCAGCTGAGCCGTTTGTCAGGGGAGAGAGCGGTGGCATCTGGCTGACTGGCGGTGAGCGGCCGGATGGTGAACTTAGAGCGCCCGGCAACAGGGGTGTGGATC
>NZ_CAKJTP010000048.1:13294-29362 GCF_917627335.1 Protofrankia sp. CiT1
AGGGAGCGGGGCTGGGGTGCGTGTATCGCGAGGCGGCGGAGGGAGTCACCCTGGTGTTGGGTGGCGACCGACGACAACGCGGTGAGGTGCGTGCCCCAGCCCCGCGACGCCGCGTCCCCTGTTGCCGGGCGCTCTTAGCCCCGCCTTTGGTGGCCACGCCGGTCCCGGCGTGGCCACCAAGCCGTGCCGCGAGTGCCGTGGCCGGGTCAGGCGGAGCAGGACCAGCTGATCGAGCCGGCCAGGGTACGGCCCGCCGAAGTCTGGCCGGTGAATGACAGCGAACCGCCCGAAGACGTGATCGTCGCAGTGGTCGCGATGGCCTCCACCGCGTACGGGCCGTCCGTGGATGAGCCGACGGAAACGGTGACCACGGCCGGGTAGGAGCCGGCTCCGTGGTAGGCGGCGATCCGGACGGTCGCTGTAACGGTGTACCCATGAATGACGCCGCTGGCGGATTCCACGTAGCGCCGGCCTGTGTCGCAGCTGACGGTTGTGTCCACGTGACCGGCGACTGTGATTGGCGATGTGATCGACACTGTCAGAGATCCCGGCCCGCCGACGCCGCGTCCGGCGGACGTACCACCCGTCGCCGGTGCGGTTGCCACGGGCACGGTTGCCACGGGCACGGTTGTCACAGGCACGGTTGCCGTCACCGATGACGAGGTGCTGGAGGCCTGTGTGGTCGCCGCGGACACGGCCGTGCCGGCGGTGCGGGCACCGGGTTGGCATGCGGACAGCGGAAGAACTGCCATGCCGACGAGGAGCATGACGGCCATCCGGGATCGGCTGGCGTGATGACGGTTCATCGTTTGACACCTCGTATCGGAGCGGGACAGCGGGTGCTGTTCTCAGCTCTGGAGCCTGCCCGGCGTTTATGAGAGCCGGATGTATGAACAGGCGGTTCGGCTCGCATGGAACTCATATGTTCGTCCGGTGTGATTGCGACCCGCGGGGCGCACGGAGGGCGTGGGAGGGACATGAGCGAGAACGGGAGCCGTGATTCGCGGTCGATGCGGGTCCTGGTCGTGGATGATGAGGCGAACATCGTCGATCTTGTCCGTATGTCCTTGCGCTTCCACGGCTTTGACGTGGTTACCGCAGCTTCCGGCCGGGAGGCGATGACCGCTGTCACCGAGATGGCACCGGATCTTGTGGTGCTTGACGTGGGGCTGCCCGACACCGACGGTTTCGAGGTCTGCCGTCGGCTGCGTGACGCTGGAGCCGAGACCCCGGTGATTTTTTTGACCGCTCGTGATCGCCATACCGACAAGGTCGCTGGTCTGACCTACGGCGGCGACGACTACGTGACCAAGCCCTTTTCCATCGATGAACTGGTAGCCCGGGTGCGCGCGGTGCTCCGGCGGGCACGGCGCGACCAGTCACCGCTGGCCGCGCAGGTCCTGGTCTTCGCCGATCTCGTCCTGAACGAGGACAGCCACGAGGTGGCCCGGGGCGGTCATCCGCTGGAGTTGTCGCCCACCGAGTTCAAACTGCTGCGATATTTGTTGGCGAACCCGCGCCGGGTATTGTCACGTGCCCAGATCCTCGACGCGGTCTGGAATTACGACTTCGACGGTGGCCACACCATCGTCGACCAGTATGTGAGCTACCTACGGCGTAAGCTTGCGCCGCACGGACCGCCGTTGATCCATACCCAGCGCGGCTTCGGCTATGTGCTGCGAGAGCCTGGCGCGCAGCTTTGACCGTATCGATACGTGACGATCGTCGTGTCTGGTCAAAGGCCGCGCGATGCTGGTTTTTCGCGCGGCCGGCGACTTTGGTCTGGGTGTCTGGTCAAAGGCCGCGCGATGCTGGTTTTTCGCGCGGCCTTTGACCCCGGTGAGTTACCCGGTCGGTCGGGATGGCCCGGCGCCGGCTCCGAGACGATCGATGCCCAGCTCGATGTCATCGATGTCCTCCGCGGTCAGCGCGAGGGTGGCGGCCGTGATCCATCCATTGACCTGGCTTGGCCTGCGCGCGCCGACGATCGCCGCGGTCACACCGTCGAACGCGAGGGTCCAGGCGACGGCTACCGAGGCGACGGTCGTGTTGTGCCTTTTTGCCACCGTTCGCAGGATGTCAGCGAGAGCGAGGTTGCTGTGCAGTGCCTCGCCGGTGAAGTCCGGTGAGGCGCGCCGCCAGTCGTCGGCCGGGAGGTCGGCCGATCGCTGCGCTGACCATGCCCCGCTGAGCAGCCCCGACTGCATCGGGCTGTAGACGATTACCCCGATGTTGTGCTTGGCGCAGTACGGCAGGATGTCCGTGGCCACGGTCCGCTTGATCGCTGAGAACGGCGGCTGGAGAACATCAACCCCGCCCGCGGATGCGGCACGCTCGAGCAGGTCGACGTCGAAGTTGGACACGCCCACCGACCGGATCTTTCCTTCCGCGCGCAGTTCGTGCAGTGTCGCGACGGAATCCTCGATCGGTGTGCCGTCCTTCGGCGGCCAGTGCAGTTGGTAAAGATCGATTCTTTCGATCTTCAATCGTCGCAGGGACGCGTTGACCTCACGGCGGATCGACTCGGGCGAGCCCACTCTGGCGGGCAACAGGTCATGATCTGATTTCCAGGTCATGCCGCACTTTGTGAACACGTATGGCCGGTCGGCTTCGCCGATGTCCGCGAGCGCCCGTGCCACGACCTCCTCGGAGTGCCCGCGGCCGTATACAGCCGCTGTGTCGATCCAGTTCACGCCGTGCTCGACGGCATGCCGAATGGCGGCCACCGATTCATCGTCGTCCTGGGCGCCCCATCCGAATGCGTGCTCCGCACCGCCGATCGCCCAGGCGCCGAAGCCAACCCGGGTGATGTTCAAACCGGTCGGGCCCAAGAGCATTGTAGGAAGGGTCATGGTCAGTGTGTACCCCCATGCGAGACTCCGGATCTGGGTGGAACGAGGACTCCTGGGATCCAGGCGGCTGGCTCCGACCGGACCGTACCGGCTTCTCCAGCATGAAAGCATTCACGCGACCGGAAGTCCCGCGGCCAGGAATGTCAGTAATGTCATGTTTGTCTTGTTGACATTCCTGAAGATGAGCGGCCTCCGCCGCGGCCGGCCAGGGCCGGTGCGCGGCGGCGAGCGGGAATGCCGTCTGGTCGCGGGCGGTCTGGGCGTGTCGTCCGCGGGCGTTGGACAGCCCGGGTCATTGGATGGTCGCACGGTGATCCGCTGGTGAAATATGCACCATGATTTTTACTATGAGTAGTCATACTGGTGGTACGGGTTATCTGCCGGCTGGCAGGTGGGATGCCCGCGCCATGAGTACGCGGCCGGGCCGCATAGGAACACCCAGGCCGGTCCCGGGGGTGTCAGCCGCCTCGGGGGCTGGTAGCCACGATCGGCTCCCTGGAGGCGTTGACCATGGGCAGTTCTGGTGGCACGCCCTGACGGTGGCCGGCCGCGGCGCTCTGCCGGCGCGGACGATGGAGGTGCCCGCGACCGGTAGTCGCGGTGGGTTACCTCGGGCGATGCGCCGCCATCCGCTACGTGAGGTATGTAGTGGACTTCCTTCCCCGGAGACCTCCCGTGATGGCCTGTAGCCGTGTAGCGTCTTCCATGGCCAAGTTCGGCGGTTGGCGTCTACAAGGGACGCGGACGGCGAACACTGTCGTGGGAGCGCCAAAATCTCACTTCAGACGGTCCGGGGCCCGCGCGGTGTGGGTCCTGACTGCACCAGCAGGGAGAACGGCACGTGGCTCAGGGCACGGTTAAGTGGTTCAACTCGGAGAAGGGCTTCGGCTTCATCTCCGTGGACGGCGGCGGTTCGGATGTCTTCGTCCACTACAGCGCGATTGACATGGACGGGTACAAGAGCCTGGAAGAAGGGCAGCGGGTCGAGTTCCAAGTGACCCAAGGACAGAAGGGTCCACAGGCTGACGCCGTTCGGGTCGTCTGAGCCACGAGGGACGTAACTCCACAGTCGTAGGGCGAGGGTCCGCCATCCCCAGCTGAGGAGGCGGGCCTTCGTTATCTGTCGGTGGCGGGCGACACGTTCGGATTCATAACGCATCGCGTTTCTTTTTCGTGTTGTTTCTTTTCTGGTAGATTGCGTGTTTCCGCATAGCCGCTGACGTGCGCTCGAATATGTCGGGTCCGTCAGCTGCCATCTTTTTTGTTGAATAGGAGCGCCCGGTAACAGAGGACCGCGGCGTCGCGGGGCTGGGGCACGCCCCTCGCCGCGCTGCCGGATTTTTTGCCGAGCGTATCCGCCGGATGGAACGCTCGTAGCAAAATTTCCGTCAACCACGCCGACGCGGGGGACTATCGACCGCGGGACACCAGGAGTTCGGCGATCTGCAGGGTGTTCAAGGCCGCACCCTTGCGGAGGTTGTCGCCACAGACGAACATGGCGAGCTCACACGGGTCGTCGGGCGATTGCCTGATCCGCCCGACCCAGGTCGGATCGGTACCGACGACATCTGCCGGCGTTGGGAAATCCCCTGCGGCCGGGTCGTCCAGGACCGCCACACCTGGCGCCGCGCGCAGGACGGCTCGTGCCTCATCCGCCGTTACCGGACGCGCGAACCACGCGTGTACCGCCACCGCGTGGGTCGTCACGACCGGTACCC
This sequence comes from Protofrankia sp. CiT1, assembly GCF_917627335.1. NCBI lineage: Bacteria > Bacillati > Actinomycetota > Actinomycetes > Frankiales > Frankiaceae > Protofrankia > Protofrankia sp. CiT1. Next base: position 17,865 of record NZ_CAKJTP010000048.1, read on the forward strand.
GGACACAGGTCGCGGATACCCTGAGGCCGGGGAGCCCGAGGATTTTCCGTGACTCGTTCCGGATCTTAATTTCCTCGGACGACCAGCCGCCGTCCTTGTAGGAACCGGCCCACGGCACCACGTTCAGCGCGAGCGGCGCGGGGAACGGGCCGAGCCCGTTCTCCCCGATCGCCTTGCGGACGTCTCCGGCACTCTGTCCGAGTCTGAGCTCGATGTCGCCAGCCGTGCCGGCAGGCAGGCCGGCCGCGTCGGCCGGCGGCATGTTGCGGTGGGCGAGCCCGGCATCGAGGACGACCGCGAGCTGGGCGTACAGCGTGTCGATACCGGCTTGGCCCGCTCCGCTCGCTGCCTGGTAGGAGGTCGCCACCAGGGAGTCCAGCCCGAACACCCGGTGTAGCGCGCCAACCGCGACGATCATTGACAGTGTCGTGCAGTTCGGGTTGGCGATGATCCCACGAGGTCGCCTCGCCGCAGCCTGCGCGTTCACCTCGGGGACGACGAGCGGGACGTCGGCATCCATCCGGAAAGCGCCCGAGTTGTCGACCACGGTAGCCCCACGGGACGCGGCGACCGGTGCCCACTCCTTGGAGACCTCATCCGGAACGTCGAACATCGCGATGTCGACGCCGTCGAAGACCTCGGGAGCCAGCGCAAGCACCTCGACGTCCCTGCCGCGCAGCCGCAGTTTCCGCCCAGCGGACCGGGCGGAAGCGATCAAGCGGATCTCTCCCCAGATGTTCGGGCGTTCCGTCAGCAGCGACAGCATCACGGTGCCGACCGCACCGGTCGCGCCGACTACAGCGAGTGTTGGGCGGTGGGCGGCAGTCTGTGTCGTCATCGGCCGGTGCCCGCGTACACGACGGCCTGGCCGTTGGGATCGGAGAGGTCGAAGGCACTGTGGACGGCCCGGACTGCTACGGGCAGGTCGGTGTCGCGGATGACGACCGAGATCCGGATCTCGGAGGTTGAGATGATCTCTACATTGACCCCGGCGTCCGCGAGCGCGCCGAAAAAACGGGCTGACACCCCTGGATGCGACTTCATCCCGGCGCCGATCAGGGAGAGTTTGCCGATGTGATCGTCGTACAGGGTCCGTTCGAAGCCAATCTGGCCACGGACCTTCGTCAGCGCGGTCAGCGCGGTACGGCCGTCGGCTTTCGGGAGGGTGAAGGAGATGTCGGTCCGCCCGGTGCCGGCGACCGAACCGACCTGCACGATCATATCGAGGTTGACGTCCGCGTCAGCGACGGCTCGGAAGACGGCAGCGGCCACGCCGGGCTTGTCCGGGCAGCCGGCCACGGTCACCTTCGCCTCGCTCTGGTCGTGTGCGACTCCGCGGATGATGGCCTGTTCCACGAGATCTGCCTCCGGAATCTCGGTGACCCACGTACCCGGCTTCGAGGAGAACGAGGAACGGACGTGGACGGGGACGGTGTAGCGGCGGGCATACTCGACGCACCGAAGCATGAGAACTTTGGCGCCGCAGGCCGCCATCTCCATCATTTCCTCGTATGAGATGCGCTCGATGCGGCGTGCGTCCGGCACGATACGCGGGTCGGCGGTGAAAACGCCGTCCACATCGGTGTATATTTCGCAGAAATCAGCCCGCAAGGCGGCCGCGAGGGCCACGGCGGTCGTGTCCGACCCACCTCGGCCGAGCGTCGTCACGTCCTTCGTATCCTGGCTGACACCCTGGAAACCGGCGACGATCGCGATCGCACCTGAGTCCAGAGCGTCACGGATGCGTCCCGGTGTGACATCGATGATGCGGGCCTTGCCATGCGCCGAAGTAGTGATCACTCCCGCCTGGGAGCCCGTGAACGACCGTGCCTCGGCACCCAGGTTTGAGATCGCCATGGCCAGCAGTGCCATCGAGATGCGTTCACCGGCGGTGAGCAGCATGTCGAGCTCTCGGGCCGGTGGTACCGGCGTGATCTGTTCGGCGAGTTCCAGCAGGTCATCGGTCGTGTCACCCATCGCGCTCACCACGACCACCACATCGTCGCCGGAACGGCGCTGAGACACGATCCGTTCGGCGACCCGTTTGATCCGGTTGGCATCCGAGACGGAGGAACCGCCGAACTTCGTCACCACGACCGCCATGGGGCCCAGGCTACTTGGCACTCAGGGGACGGAGAAGAGCTGCGGTCACGGTGCTTTCGGGTGGGCGATCAGATTGCCCCACCGGAGCGGGCGGCCGTCTTGCCCGCGCTGGGGAACGAGGCGTTGCCGCCACGGCGGCCGTTATCATATTTTTTTGATTTTGAAAATAGTTTTTTGGAATTTTCAAAAAAATTAAGCATTCGATAATAGAGGTTTAGATCAAGGAGCGGGGTTGGGGCGCGTGCATCGCGAGGCGGTGGAGGGAGCCGCTCTGGTGGTGGGTGGCGATTGACGAGCTGGGGTGCCCGTGCATCGCGCGGCGTATGGCCGGGGAGCGATGACGCGAGGCGCGGGCCCCAGCCTCGCGACGCCGCTTCCTGCTCGGACGCCCCGCTGCCGGAAGCCTCTTAACCGCTATTTTGCGTGGGGCGTAATGATGTACGCGGTGGGACATGTGTGGGTTACGCGTGGGTCATGTGTGAGATGGCTTGCCTGGCGCTGTTTCACCGAGTGTTCCAGTGGTGGCACGGCGCTGCTGGTTGGTCACATTTTTATGATGTGGGTTGAAGTGGGTTCTTCGTTGGTTTGTCAACCGATAATCATTAATTTTTCTTTCATGCATATGATGCTGCTATTACGGATGGTGGCTGACGTTCGCGCATCGTGGGGGCCCATGAGGATGCGGGCCGGTTCACCGCTATGCTCCTTTCGTCCTACTTGGGGGGGACACCAAGATTGGGACCTACGAAAGGCTTAGAGAGCCAGTGATGATCAACTGCAGTGCCCGGTGGAGTCCCGTGGCAAGCACCGAGGCACTAGGCGTGGGCCCTCGAGGCGCCTCTCCGCTGGGCGACGTGGCCGAGTGCTCCCAGGAGCGCCGTGCCGGGCGCCACTCGGCTGCCAGCCGGCTACCAGCCACCGTGGTGTTGTCCGCTGTTCTCCTGACCGGTGGGCTTGCCGCGTGCAAGCCAGCCGATTCGAGCCTGACGCAACCCGCCCATAGCACGGCGGCCCCCGCGGGAAACCAGGCACCGATCCAGACGCCCGCGGCTCCCACGGCTACCGGGAGCACGCTGTCTGCCGGGTCGGTTGTTTCGTCTCCGGCAGCCACAGCGACCGCCCAGGCCTCAGCGCCTGCCGCCGCATCGGCCTTGCCAGCCCTGGTTGCCGGGCTGACGGGGATTCCGGTGCCGCCGGCGCCGTTGCGTCAGGTCGGGGTGTCGACCACCCAGCAGTTGACCGCCGCGCTCGCGAACGCCCGGCCAGGGGATCTCATCCAACTCGCGGACGGGCAGTACAGCGGGCACTTCGTCGCCAACCGGGCGGCGACCGCGAAGGCCCCGATCACGGTGCGTGGCTCACGCAACGCAGTGCTCGATGGTGGGTCGATCAACAGTGGCTATGTCTTTCACCTTGACAACGCCGATTACTGGCGCTTGGAGGGTTTCACGGTCCAGGACGGCCAGAAGGGGGTGATGACCGACCAGACCAGCGGGGCGGTCATCACCGGACTGCTGGTGCGGAACATCGGTGACGAGGGCATCCACCTACGGAACTTCTCGACTGACAACATCGTCGCCGGGTCGACGGTCAGCGGTACCGGGCGCAAGGATCCGGGCTTCGGCGAGGGCATCTACATCGGCTCGGCCGAGTCGAACTGGGCAAAGTTCAGCGGTGGGAAGCCGGATAACTCCGATCGTAACCAGATTATCGGTAACGCAATCAACGGAGTGACCGCGGAGGCGGTTGACATCAAGGAAGCCACAACCGGTGGCGTCCTGCGGAGCAACACCTTCGACGGCTCCGCCATCACGGGTGACAACTACGCGGATTCGTGGGTCGACGTGAAGGGCAACAACTGGCTCATCGAGGGCAACGTCGGTGTCAACAGCCCGAAGGATGGTATCCAGACCCATGTCGTCGTCGACGGCTGGGGAATGGGAAACATCATCACCGGCAACAAGCTCGACGTCCGCGGTCCCGGCTTTGGTGTCAGCGTTGACAAGCCGGACAAGACCAAGAACACCGTCTCCTGCACCAACACCGTCACCGCGGCGGCGAGCGGGTTGTTCAACGTGCCCTGCGCGCGGTAACGCTCTCCGCACGCGGTAACAGTCCCATCGCTGTGGGATCGCGGGTGGCTCGCGAGGTTTCGGGCCACCCGCAGTCACTGTTTCCAGCTGTATGAAGTCGTCGATGTCCGCGGCGAACAGCGCGTTACGCGAACCAACAACTCATCGGCCGATCTGTTGCGCGCAAGGCTCCTTGCTGGCAGTGTCTGCTTCGATTTCCATGATTGAGTCGAAAATACAGAATGAACCGCCCCGGGTTCTTTGGAGACCGGGATGCCTGCGCTTCGGTCGGCATAGCAGCTTCGTCCTGCGGGTAGTAGCGGGACTCGAATTCGGCGGGCTTGTTTTTACGATCCGGTGACGGCGCGGTTCTTGACGGTCGACCCGGCTCTGGATCTCACGCGTAGTCCGTATGGGTATGTCGGGGGGAATCCGCTTAACGACGCGGATCCGAGTGGGCTGTGTGGGTTCTGGTGCAAGGTCGGTACCGGCCTCGGTATCGGTGCGGTGGTTGTGGGTACTGCGGCGTGCATCGTTCTTGAGCCGTGTGGTCTGGTTGAGGCCGGTGGTGTGGCGCTCGCTTCAGGTGCGCTCGTGCTCGGTGGTGGGGTCACGATCGCGGCCGAGACCGGGGGTGTGGTTGCGGGTGGCGCGGTGGTGGGCGGTCTCATCGGCGGCGTGTCCGCCGCGGTATCGAGTGCCAACGGTGGTTCCAGCGGCCACTCCAGCGGTGGTTCCAGCGGAAGATCCAGTAGTTCCAGCAGCCACTCCAATCCTGCGTCCACAGAGTGCATCGACGATGTATTGTCGAAGTTGCGAACTGGTCGCACTCCGCCGAACCTGGAAGTTGATACGCCAGAGGAAATGCGACAGGTATTCGCTGATATCTCCAGAGATGGGATACCGGTGCAGTCGGGTTATCCGGGTAAGTTCGTTGAGCTGCAAGACGGCACCAAGGTCGGGTTCCGCGAGAGCAGTAGGTCAGGAGGGGAGACAATCGATATTTTCAAGGCCGATGGTACGCATGTCAAGGTTCATCTCCCATGATTGATTTGTTGGCCAAAGAAATACTCAAAGCCGGCCTTGATGACTGGGTCCCGCTGCTGGCTGTCGATTCGCTTGCGCGACGCTTTCTGTCATCGACTGACGAGGATTCTGTTCATCGAGAAGTTATTGAAACGATTAATTATCTTGTTGTTGAAAATCTTGTTGAGATTGGTGAAATAACGGATGGCGGATTTTCCCCTTGGGGTGACTCCGTCGCCGATGCATTGATGCGAATAAAGCATTCATACCAGGGTTTTGATGCAAACCGCTGGGGATTCACCTGTTGGCTCAATAACACGCCGCAGGGTGATAGGATTGGAAAAATCATCGTCGATAATACGGAATGAACCGCCCCGGGTTCTTGGGAGACCAGGATGCTTGGGCTTCGGTCGGCGCAGTTCCAGCAGCCGCTCCGATCCTGCGTCCACAGAGTGCATCGGGTATGACCATGGTCGTCGCTGGGTGGTGTTGACATCTGTCACCAGTGATGGCACTGCCGGGCCCCTACCGCACCCAACCGGACCGACTGTAGGCGGGTGCCCTAGCGTGTGCGAAGGTTCTTTCGTAGCTGTTGGAGCGCCGGCAACAGGGGCGTTGATCAAGGAGTGAGGCTGGGGTGCGTGCATCGCGCGGCGATGGCTGGGGAGCGATGACGCGAGGTGCGCACCCCAACCCCGCAATGCCGCGTCCCCTGTTGCCGGGCGCTCTTAAGCCCAAGTCGCGCGATCATGACCTTTTCGCGTCGCCGGAGGTTCCTGGGGTAAGTCTGTACCTGCACGGGACGATCCGCACCGACGCGGACCGATCAGAGGAGACGATCTACAGATGGCCATCAGCCTTGCCAAGGGCGGCAACGTCAGCCTTACCAAACAGGCCGCCGACGCGGGCACACCTCAGCTCACCGCGTTGACGGTTGGGCTCGGGTGGGACGCTCGCACCACCACTGGCACCGACTTCGACCTGGACGCCTCCGCCATCGGGGTGAAGGCAGACGGTAAGGCTCTCACCAACGAGCATTTTGTCTTCTTCAACAACCTGAAGTCCCCGGAGGGCGCCATCACGCTCACCGGCGACAATCTCACCGGCGCGGGTGAGGGGGACGACGAGTCGATCGTCATCAACCTTGGCCAGGTGCCGGCCGACATCGACAAGATTGTCGTTCCGGTGTCGATCTACGGTGCGCAGGACCGGCACCAGAACTTCGGCCAGGTGCGCAACGCCTACATCCGTGTCGTCGACCAGACCGGCACTGAGCTGGTCCGTTATGATCTTTCCGAGGACTACTCCACTGAGACGGTAGTCATTTTCGGTGAGGTTTACCGCAACGGCGCCGAGTGGAAGTTCCGTGCGGTTGGCCAGGGCCACAACGACCTCGGCGGTCTCGCCCGTGATCATGGCGTCAACATCTGACGCATCGCTTTCAACGTATCATCTGGCTCTTTTCGCCTATATGGCATGATCCGTCGGTGGACGGCGATACTTCAGGTCACCGTCCACCGAGGGCGGTTTTGCCGACGGTGACAGCGTATGGGCGGCAAGCGGTAAGCGGTAATGCAGCGGGCTGATCGGGGAACATCAAGGGCATGACACCGATGATGACGGCCTGGCAGGTCACCACACCGGCTCCGGCGACGGCGCGACCGCTGCGGCGCACGGCCGTCCCCGTGCCAGAGCCGGCTGCCGGCGAGGTGCGTCTACAGGTCGTAGCCTGTGGGGTCTGCCGTACGGACCTACATCTGGCCGAGGGCGATCTGCGACCGCGCAGGCCCAACACCGTTCCCGGGCACGAGATCGTCGGTTATGTCGACGCAGTCGGCCCTGCGGTGAAAGGTGTTGCTATCGGTGATCGGCTGGGAATCGCCTGGCTGCGGGAGACCGACGGGACATGTACCTACTGCGGCCGCGGCGCGGAGAATTTGTGTCTGACCTCCCGCTACACCGGTTGGGATGCCGACGGCGGTTATGCCGAGTACGCCGTGGCCCGGGCGGACTACGCCTACCGGCTGCCGGATGGTTATTCCGATGCTGAACTGGCACCGCTGCTGTGCGCAGGAATCGTCGGATTCCGGGCGCTGCGTCGCGCTGAGCTCCCGGCCGGTGGCCGGCTTGGGGTATACGGCTTTGGCGCATCCGCCCACCTTGCCGCGCAGGTGGCACTGGCGCAGGGCGCGAGGGTCCACGTGATGACCCGCTCCGAGGATGCGCGACAGCTCGCGCTCGCGCTCGGCGCGTCTTCGGCCGGCGGGGCCTACGACGCCCCGCCGGAGCCGCTCGACGCAGCCGTTCTGTTCGCCCCGGTTGGCGACCTGGTCCCGGTCGCGCTGGGGGCCCTGGACCGCGGCGGGACGCTGTCGGTCGCCGGTATCCACCTCTCCGATGTGCCGGTGCTGAGCTATCAGCGCCACCTGTTCCAGGAACGGACGCTGCGTAGCACGACCGCGAACACCCGGGCGGACGGGCGCGAGTTTCTCGGGATCGCGCGGCGGCATCGGCTCGCGGTCACGGTCCAGCTGTATCCGCTCGACCGAGCGGACCAGGCGTTGATCGACTTGGCCTCGGACCGGGTGAACGGCGCCGCGGTCCTGCTCCCGGCCGGCTGAACAGCGCGGGCGTGGCGCGGTACGTAGCGGTCGTCGGGCGTGGCGCTCCCAGGGAGGCGCTGGTCAGCCTTGTTTGACCGCCAGCAGTCGGCGTTCGGCGGAAGTCAGCAAGTCTGATATTTCCCGGTTGAGGTACCCGGTGGCGCCACGTCCGATCTGCCGGCGGCGCAGGATGCCCGCGCCGACAAGCTCCTCGGCTGCGGCCCACGCGGCCTGCACGGACACGTCCAGGATGCGCGCCGCGCTGGTTGCTGTGATCACAGGGGAGGTGGATAGTACGGTGAGTAACCGATCGACTGTCGCGGGTTCTCGCGGCCGGTTGCGGACCGCGACTGTTCGCTCGCGGAAAGCTGTCAGTCTGGCATCCCAGGACCGGCGTAGTTCGGCGATCTCCTCGGCGAACATACGGGCCTCCTCGATCGCCACGACCAGGGAGTCGAGAAAGAAGGTCAGCCACTGGTTCAGCGCCGCGTGGGCGGCTCGGCCACCAGGCGGGCCATCATGGCAGTAGGCGGCCAGCGCCGTCACATACCTGTCGGAGCGGCTCACAAAGGCGAGGCTGATCGGCAGCACGGCGGGTGTGACCAATCCTCGGCGGGCGAGCACGGCATGGATCAGCGTCCGTGCCACCCGCCCGTTGCCGTTGTCGAATGGCTGGATGGTCTCGAACTGGGCGTGGACGAGCCCAGCCTGGATCAGCGGTGGGTGAGCGTCGCCTGAAGCATAGGCGACAAGATCGGTCATCAGCCTGACCACATCGGACGGTGGCGTAGGTATGAAGGCCGCGTCGAGGGGGTTCCATTCGCTCCCGCCGAGCCAGGTCTGGACGGATCGCGGGCCGGTGTGCCGGTGGCCTGGCAGCAGGGTGCGCTGCAAGCTGACAATACCGTCCACGGTGATGGCCTCAGTGCCGGGAAGATCGGTGACCGCGCGCCGGAGCGCGGCGATGTTGCGGGCGACCCGGCGGGCGTTCACGCTGAAACCCTCGACGACATTGTCGGAGCCGGCTCCAGCGGCGAACTCCGCCAAGGCGACCTGCTGGGGAGCGACCTGGATTCCCGCGATCCGGGACGACGCGACTGCCTCGGCGCGCAGCAGAAAATCTGCCAGCTGGTCCAGGCTCACCACGACCGTGCTGGTCAGTGATCGGATGCCCACCTCGATCGCTGTCGCGCGCGCGATGAGATCCTTGTGAAGGACCGGCGGAGACCCGGCCAGCGGATCAGGATAGTACGGGCGATACACCCCTGTGCGGCGTCCGCGCAACGGCGCGGCCGGGTTCGGGGACCAGAGTTGTTCCCCGTATCGACCCATCGCCGGATTCCTCTGTTTTCAGCACTTCGACACCAGCCAACACTACGGCCTTTCCCCGAATAGCCGCTTCGCGACGATTCGCCGGGCCCCTGGCTCTTGGGCTGGCCGCCGCCCGGAGGCCGCTCAACTCCTGCCCCGGCCCAGCAGGTGTAGCAGCCCGGCCGCAGTTGCGCTGAGCGTGGCGGCGACGAGTACATCCCGGGGCAACAGATCGGCGGACTCCCGCTGGATGCGTCCGTGGAAGCGGTCGAAGCGGCCCGGCCATGGACTGCGTCCGGCGAAGTAGATTCCGATTTTGTCGGTGTCGGGAAGGCATGCCCCACTCATACCGGCAAGCACCGCGAGCCGCCGGCCGGGTGGCGCGGCCGCGGTCAGAAGGCCCATTGCGATCAGCCCTGCCACGCCGTCGCGCCGGGCGACCGGGATCCAGCTCAGCCCTGGGCCGGTACCCCAGTGCGGCAGCATGTCCATTGCCAGATGGGAGGCGAAGCCCACCGCAAACGCGGGCAGCGGCCGGCGTACTGCCGTCCCGAGCAGCGCTCCCGCACCTACATGTGCACTAATGATCATTTGTTGTGCGCTCCTGAGGGTCGTAGGAGTTCATCCGCGCGCGGACGACCGGGCCGCGAACGTCACCTGAACAGGCTGTATGTCTCTTTCCTCGCGGCCAAAGGCGGCGCGGGAGGGGTGCGGCCGCGCCGTCCTGCTGAACTCGACAGGAGTTGCCCACAGTAGCCGAGAGGCGTTCGCACGCCGCCACGCGCGATGCGGGGTAACACTGTCTATCCCAACAGCGCCTGACCGGGGAGCGCCCGGTCAGGCGACGACGCGACGGCCTTCGAAGGCGCGGCCGAGAGTCACCTCGTCCGCCCATTCCAGGTCGCCGCCCATCGGTAGGCCACTGGCCAGGCGGGTGACCTTCACGCCCATCGGAGCGATCTGCCGAGCCAGATAGGACGCGGTGACTTCACCTTCGGTGTTCGGATCTGTCGCGAGAATCAGCTCGGTCACCGTTCCATCGGCCAGCCGAGCGATCAGCTCCCGGATATGCAGATCGTCAGGGCCTATTCCGCCGATCGGATTGATTGCGCCGCCAAGAACGTGATAACGCCCTCGGAACTCCCGCGTCCGCTCGATGGCGATGACGTCCTTCGATTCCTCGACGACGCAGATCTGTTCTGGATCACGCCGCTGGTCCGAGCAGATCCGGCACAGTTCCGCCTGCGCGACGTTGAAGCAGAGCCGGCAGAACCGTACCTTGTCTTTGATCTCGTTCAACGTGGCCGCGAGGCGCCGCACATCAGCGGGGTCCGCGGAAAGAAGATGGAAAGCGATCCGCTGCGCGCTTTTCGGGCCGATACCCGGCAGCCTACCGAGCTCGTCGATCAGATCCTGGACGATCCCCTCGTACATCGTTACTGACCTGCCCCGATGCGGTTACCAGATACGGCCCAGCCGTCCATCGACATGGCTGTCACCCCAGGCCCGAGGTGTCAGAACCCGGCCCGGATCCGCCTGCTAGACCTGACCGGCCCGCCGGACCTGGCGGTCCGCCGGGAATACCGAGCCCGCCGAGGGCGTCGCCGAGCCCGCCGGTGACCTGGCCCATGCGATCCGAGGCAAGCCCGCGCGCATTGCCGGCGGCGTCCCGGACGGCCGCGAGGACGAGGTCCGCCAAGGTCTCGGTGTCGGCCGGATCGACCGCGGCGGGGCTGATGGTGAGATCGACCAGCTCGCCGCCGCCAGTCACAGTGGCTTTCACCAGGCCTCCGCCGGCGGTGCCCTCCACCCTGGTGCCGGCGAGCTCCTGCTGGGCGTTCATCAACTCGGCCTGCATCCGCTGGGCCTGCATGAGGAACTGGCCGAAGTCCGGCCCAGGTGTCTGCGGGTTCGACATGTCCCTGAGCCTACGTCCGGGTTCCGATACACCTTGCGGGGAAGGCCGCGATTCGCGGTCCAGCTGGTTGGGTGTGCCCGCGGATATCCGGCTGGTCTCCTGGCGCGCTCAGTCGGCGGGTTGCTCGATGACAGTGGCGCCGAGATCGGACCGCAGCAATGCCATCGCGGCGGCCTCCCCCGACAGCGACGCCTCTGGGTGGGCTGGCGCGTCATCGTCGTCAGGGGAGGCTTCATCGTCGATGTCGCCGTGGCTGGCCGTTGCCGTCACCGGTGCTGTTGGCGTCATCGGTGTTGTTGGTGTCACCGGTGCTGTTGGCGCCGCAGCTGACGTTGTTGGCGCCGCCGGCGTTGCTGACGATGGCGGGTACATGGGCGAGCGTCCTGTCACATCCACGCCTGCCTGGGCGCTGGCATGACCGTTGCCCACGGCGGGTGAACCCGACCGGTCGGCGGTCGTCGCCGC
>NZ_CAKJTP010000049.1:0-1438 GCF_917627335.1 Protofrankia sp. CiT1
TAGACCCGCAGCGCCGTGGCATGGGAGACAACGCCGCACCCTGGGGCATCCCGCAGCCACCCTGGCCGCTCCGGGTCCAGCATCAGCCACTGGCTGTACAGCCGCGGAAAAAGATGCCTCCCACCAGCGCGAATACGCATCACCCCCTCGATGACAGGCTCAACGACCCCTGCTTCTTTGAAGCGCCCGAGCTCGACGACCGAGACACCGGCTCTCTCCGCCTGCCGCTCCGTGACACACCCCCACCGACCTTCAGCCAAATCACACAGCGTAGCGACCTGATCGATCATGCGCTTATGCTAAGGTATAGCGCCCGTTGGGGTAGACCGCGCAGACACAGCGCAGGGCACAGAGGGTGTGAACATGAGCAGCGAATGGCTTACCACGTTGGAACGCGGTGAGGAACCCCACGTTCTCCATAGAATGCGCACTGGATGGGCAGTGCTGGGCAGCACGCAGCATCTCCCCGGCTACTGCCTGCTCGTCTACGCCGGATCGGCAAACCATCTGACGGACCTTCCCCGCCCAGAACGAATGGACTTCCTTTTCGACCTGTCTCTTCTCGGCGAGGCTGTCGCTCAGGTATGCGCGGCTCGCGACGAAGACTTTCTGCGAATCAACTACGAAGTGTTGGGGAACCTCTGGCCGCATCTCCACGGCCATGTACACGCGCGTTACAGGTGGGAGGAGGAGAGTCTCCGGGTCGGCCCCGTCTACCTGTATGGCGCGGAGCGGACGAAGAAGGAACACGCGATTAGCGCGGCACACAACCAGCTTAACGCCGATCTACGAGCGACATTATCCACCCTCACGCGCGACGCGTACGGCACGTGACGAGCGTCGCCGAACTCTCCTGGCGAGGGAGGCGGTTACCAGCCGGACCCGGCATCTCAGTCTCTTCCCCCGACCCGAGGTCTGCCAAGCCGGGTCAACACCAGCGGCGCCGCGGTGGACACGCCGAGTGTCAGACGGCTGGTCATGTCGAGTTTCACCTCACCGTATGGGGCGACGTGCGTCCAGAACAAGGGTGTGAGGCCGCGCCGGTCGGCGTCGGTCAGCTGCTCGGCCCAGTCGTCGTCGGCGAGGACGTCCTGGACCATGAGGGTGTTGACGTAGACTAGGGCGGCTTGGAGCACGCGCAGGCAGAGGACGGAGAGTTCCTGCTCGTCGCGGCGGTTGGTGGCGATGTCGCCGCCATGGCCTGGTAGGTGGGGTGGATCGCGTTGGCCCGGATGAAGCGGCGCAGGATCGCCTCGGCGGAAGCGGTGCCGGTCCGGATCGCGGTGGCGTATTTGATCATCTGGTCGTACTGTTCGGCGACGACGTCCCAGCGGATCGGCCGGGTCAGCGCCGGCGCGAGCCGCGGGTAGGCGTCCGGCTCGCCGGCGGCCGGCCGGTAGAGCCGAACCCTGTTGATCCGTTTGATGCGCGGGAGCAG
>NZ_CAKJTP010000049.1:1886-6013 GCF_917627335.1 Protofrankia sp. CiT1
GGCGACTGCCTGCGCCCCAACCTCGCTCCGTGATCCACACCCCTGCTATCAGGCGCCTCCAATTATATTTGTGGAATTAATATAATTAAGTATGACAAACTGTCATAGCCGGTTGTCAATGTGTCGTGGATGAAGATCTGGGTAACAATTCCGCAGGCTGTCCGCGACGCGGTGCATCCCTTAGCGGGCCTTACTAAAGTCCGAGTTGTCCAGCTGGCCGCCAGTGGCGTGATCATAGTTTCTTCCGTATCGCCGGAAGATCGAGAAAGGCGAGGGAAAGTTGCCGGTGGTGCGATCATGACTTCTGTCATGCCGCCGGCGGCCCAGGGGAATACAACGCGTGGAAGTTCACGGGTCCGGCATCCGATCGGCGCCGCTGCCACGCGACTGAGGAGGCCGCACCATCGTGCCGCTAACCAGCATGCTCGACCTGCCGCTTGTCCTGTTGTCCAACCGCGGCCCGGTGAGCTTCGACCGTGACACTTCAGGGCGGACGGTCACCCGAGGGGCGGGGGGCCTCGTGTCAGCCCTGTCGGGTCTCGCCGAGCACCTCGACGACGCTGTCTGGGTCTGCGGAGCGTCCACTCCGGAGGACACCGTGGTCGCGGGCGAGGCGCGGGGAGGTTCGATCGTCGTACAGACCGCGCCGTCTCCGCATGTGGTCGAAGGCGAATCGAACGGTCCCACCATCCGGGTACGTCTGGTGGTCACCGACCCGGTGGCCTACGCGGACTTCTACAGCGTCTGGTCAAACCCGATCCTGTGGTTCGTCCAGCACGGGCTGTACGGCCGGGTGCTCTCGCCCATCATCACGCAAGCCGAACATGACGCGTTCGAAAATGGTTACGCCGCGGTCAACCAAGTCTATGCGGACGCCGTCATCGACGAAGTTCGCGCCCGCGGCGGCAAAGCGCTCGTCCTGCTGCAGGACTACCACTTCTACCTGGTGGCCGAACGGGTCCGGGAGCTGTGCCCGGATGTCCTGCTCACCCACTTCGTACACGTGCCCTGGCCAGGCCCGGACGAATGGCGGGTGCTGCCCGCGGGCATCCGGAAGCGGCTGCTGAGCGGCCTGCTGGGTAGTGACGTCGTCGGTTTTCACACCCGGCGCTATGCCCGCAACTTCGTCCTGTGCGCGCAGGAGCTGCTCGGCCTGGATGTTGATCTCGACAAACTGTTGGTGGTCGTCGGCGATCGGACGGTACGGGCCCGCTATTACCCGATCTCCGTGGATACGGCCGCGCTGGACGCGACCATGGATACCGAGGAGGTCACCGCGCATGTCACCATGCTGCGCCACGCCTTCCTCGACGGAGACCGGCAGCTCATCCTCCGGGTGGACCGCACCGACCCGAGCAAGAACGTCGTGCGTGGTTTCCTCGCCTTCGGAACGCTGCTCGACCAGCATCCGGAGCTCGTCGGAAAGGTCAGTTTCCTCGCCCTGCTCCAACCAAGCCGCACGGACGTATCCGAGTACGCCGACTATATCGCGCTGATCGGCGCGGTTGTCGCCGAGATCAACGCTCGGCATACCAAGGAGGGACAGCAACCGATCGACCTGCGGATGGCTGAGGACTTCCCGCTCGCGGTAGCCGCCTACTCGATCTGCGATGTGATTATGGCCAATGCCATCGCGGACGGGATGAACCTCGTGGTCAAGGAAGTCGCTGTGGTCAACCGCAGTGGCGGCGTGCTGGCGCTGTCGGAGAACGCCGGAGCCCACGAGGAGCTCGGCGAGTACTCGGTGACCCTGCATCCTTTTGACGTGCAGCAGATGGCCGACGCCCTGCACGAGGCTCTGACCATGCCGGCGCAGGAGCGGCAGCGGCGGCTGGCCGCGGCCGCCGAGCAGGTGCGCACCCATGACGTGGGCCGCTGGCTCGGCGAGCAACTAGACGACCTCGCACGGCTCGCGGGCTATTCCTGAACCCCGCTGAACCCCGCTGAAGTCACCCATCTCGACGGGATTCCGCCGCGGTTCGCGGGGTAGTCTCAGCTGCGACGGACTTCGGTGGACGATGCATGGGAGCGGACGTGGCGAGTTCCGGCGGTCACCACAAGGCGAACACGGGTTCGTGGGCCGCGGTTTTTCTGATCATTGCGGCTTTTTCGGTCGGTGTCTTTGCTCTTGTCCTCCACTCTGTCCCGCTGTGGATCGTGACCGGTGCATCGCTGGTCATCGGCCTGATCGCGGCAGCTGCCTCTCGCATCATGGAGCAGGCCTACTGACCGGGGGCGGGCTCACCTCAACCCCAGGGTGAGGTGAGCCCGCTCGCACAGGCAGCCTGTCCGTCCTCGGCTGTCGGGTCACTCGCGGCAAGCACCTGTGCCCGTGGCTGGCCCAAGGTCAGTGGCTGGCCGAAGCTCCCAGCGAGCGCGGGGTGACGAAGGACACCAGACGTGTCGTGCTCGGCCCGAGCTCGGTCCAGCGGCCCACCGCCAGATCCTCTACCGCCAGCGCGGCCGTGGGAAAGGCAGGAATACGGGAACGCTCGCCGGCTGGCAGCAGACCAGCCGCCAACGCCTGGATACCGGGGTTGTGGCCCACCAGCAAGACGGTGGGCACGCCGTCGTCCAGTTCCCGGAGACGGTCGAGGAGATCGGCGGCATCGGCCAGATAGAGCCGGTCCTCAGCCAGCACCGGGACATCGGGTGGAAGTGCCCCGGCAATGTGTTCGACGGTCTGGCGGGTACGGCGCGCGGATGAGCACAGCACCAAGTCGGGGATGAGCCGCTCGGCGCACAGATGCTCCGCGATCAGACCGCACGCTGCCCGGCCGCGAGGTGACAGGGGCCGGTCGGCGTCCGGTGTGGAGCCGTCGGCCCAGTCCGACTTGCCATGACGCAACAACAGGAGACGACGCGGAGGCCTCACCGCGTGACCTGTACGGATGCGGTGGACGACCGAACACCGCGACCAAGCGCGGGACACCCCGACACGAAACTCCTCCTCGGACGGCAACGACACGCAGCCTGCCCATCTCGGACCGGGGCGTCAATGGTTCTTTTCTGCTCGGTCAAGGCCAGCTGGTCAGATCCGGGATACCCAGGGGACTTTGTGATCATCTGGCTGGTCGCCCGTGGTGTAGTGCTGACCGGTAGCCGACAGACGCCATACCACGGGCGACACGGGCGCCGCAGGAGGAGGTGGTAAGATCAGTTCGTAGCGTAGGCAGACAGTAGGAGGCGATCGGCATAAGCCAGCGCGTCGTCCGCGCTCAGACGGCCGCGTGGCACGATTGAGTTGCGCTCATCCGACGTGAGCCCACCCCAGACTCCGTGCTCCTCTTGACGGAACAGCGCCGTGGCGAGACAGGCCCGTCGTACCGGACAACTTGCGCAGATCTTGCGGGCTCGTGTTTCGGCTGCGGCTCGAGCCTTGGTGTTGCGACCGTCCGGTGGGAAGAACGCATCGGGATCCCCGTCCCGGCAGGCCGCGTTCTGCCGCCAGTATGCCGGCCAGCCAGGGCCGTAGGGCTGTGGTGGGAGGTCCCGGCCGGGCAGGACAGGTACGCCGGCGCTCATGGCATTCTGCCGATCATGATCGAATCCGTACGCAACAGAGATAGAGGGTCGGGAACGGCAGCGCTGCCCGGGGGCAGCGAACGCGACTGACTGGGCATACCGTCTCCTGCTGGACATCGCTTGTGGCGGACATAACAGGGACGAGCACCACATAGATGTGTTTTAACGCACATCTACTCTGCTCGGGTGGGACCACAACAGGTGCGGAGAGAGGACGAGGTTCTCCGGCGTGGAGTGCACCGCACCGCTGGCGCCAAGTACACCGGAAACGAACCTGTCTCGTCTCGTTAACCGAGGAACGTAGACGGCTCTCGACCGGATAGCAAGGGTTCCGGAACGGTCACGTCCGCGGTCTGTGTCACACGTCGCACCACGACGTCTGTGATCGTTGTTCCAACGCGAATTAATCGCTCAAAGTTATTTTATGGATACGAATTGTAAATGCCCGGCTCATCTTTTATATGACGAACCGGGCATTTCGGGCATCCAACGGTCAAGCTGTGTCAAAAACGTTGATTGGCACGATTGCAAGCGTGAGCAGGATCACAATAATGATCGTTAGCCCGCATGGCCGACGGCGCGCTCTTAGAGCGCCCGGCAAT
>NZ_CAKJTP010000049.1:6653-29644 GCF_917627335.1 Protofrankia sp. CiT1
GCGCTCTTACACACGCCCGATGCGGTAGTTGTCGGTCCAGATAAGTTGATATTGTACATATGTACCCGGGCGCCGAGAAACAATCATCTGCCCGCCGCCGGCGTACAGGCCGTTGTGGTACGCTCGCCCTTGATCATCCAAAAAGAAGATCACATCACCTAGGCGAACATCGGCCCGGCTGACTGGGTGTAGCGCGTCGAACTGCTCGTAGGTTGTACGGGGTACTGAGACGCCCACCTGCGCGTAGACATACTGGATGAGACCTGAGCAGTCGAAGTCATTCGGTCCGGCGCCACCATAGCGATAGGGCTTACCGATCTGCTGCTGGGCGACCGCGACTGCCGCCGCGCCGAGCGAGTTCGACCCTGCGGTCGAGTCCGGCGGCTGCGCTGTCGTCGTCCCGAAAAGCGCACTCCACGTCAATGGCCCGACAATTCCATCAGCCACCAAGCCCGCGCCAGCCTGGAAACTCCGGACGGCGCTCTCCGTCGCTGGGCCAAAATCCTGGTCGGCCGTGATCCCCAACCGGCGCTGGACCTCCGCGACTGGCTCTCCCCGGCTCCCTCGGCCCAGCAGCCGACCGGGATACTCCAGCGCCGCGAGCTGCACGGTGCTGGACGCTGAGGAGGACGATGTGTACCAGACCGCGTCCGTGGAAGAAGGTACGGCATTTTCCGTATACCCATTGCGTGGAGCGTGCTCACTTGCGGTGGCCGGACGAGGCGCAAGCGCCACCGCGACGGCAACAGCACAGGAGAACGCAGTTACCGTTGGTGAGACTGCACGGCTTGAGATGGACATTACCATCGCCCCTCCGCCGCCGTCCGGGCAGCGAGCCCGGGCCCCGTCCGCGTGCGTCTCGCGGACACGGGGATGCGGACGGGCCTCGGCGGTCATCCCCGTTACTCACGGTGATAGTGAGCACCCTCACGCTAAGAGACGACCGAAGAACTTTCAGCGATACTAGTTACCAAGAGTAACAGCGTTGGCTTGCCGTCCGATCAACAGGCAGCGGGCAACAGGCGTGGCAGCGCCGGCCGGCCGCTACAGGCCGACCCGGCCGGAGGGGTTGTCCCGGTCGAACAAACGGCCCGCCCGCACGTAGCTGTCCAGTGATGTGGACGAACGCCACCGTCCTTGCCGCATGATCGCCCGGTCGGGCACGCCGGCGCGGGCGGCGGCCGTGGCGAACCCGGAGCGTAGGGAGTGGCCGGCGAAGTCGGTGGGGGACAGACCCGCCGATGAGACCCGCCGTTGGACGATGCGGGCGACCGATCCCGGGTAGAGCCGTCCGCTGCTCACCCCGCCGTGCCGGTTGATCGCGCGGAACGCCGGCCCGTGCGTAATGCCGGCAGTCTCCCGCCAGGCGATCCACGACCGGACCGGGCAGGTCGGCCGGTAGGAACCGAAGGTCAGGCCGACCAGCGCGCCGCTTGCGTCCTGGTCGGTCTTGGATCTGCGGATGGTGAGGATCACGCCGTCCGGCGTCTCGGCGATGTCGGCCAGGTCGAGCGCGACGAGCTCGCTGCGGCGTAGGCAGCCGGCGAAGCCGACGAGTAGCAGCGCCCGGTCGCGGATGTCGGCGAGCCGGGAGTCGTCCAGCTCGGCGAGCACCTGGGTGAGCAGGCGGGTCTCCAACGCGTTCTTGCGGTTCGGCGCGGCGCCGTGGGTGCGGCGGATGCCGTCCCAGACGGTCGCCGCCTCAGGGGATGACGCCGGATTGGGGTGGCGGCCCAGCTGGTGTGCCACGGAGATCGCGGCTAGCCGCCGGCGGATGGTGGTCGGCCTGTATCCGGCGTCGGCGAGCGCCGCCAGATAACCGGCCACGGTTTCCGGGGACGCGGGCAGCACCGCCAGCTGCGGCGACTGGTCGGCACACCACGCACCGAAGTGGCGAAGGTCGGTCTCGTAGGCGCGCCAGGTCGAGGGGGCCCGTGCGGCCCGGGCATAGTCGGCCACCCGCTCGACCAGGTCCGGCGAGAGCGCATCGTCGCTATCGAATCTACGGACAGCAACTTCTGAGCCGCCTTCGCTCATGTTCGTAACCCACCCTTTCGGCGCCCGGCTGACGCCCGAGAAGTAAAGCTTATCGGGCGTCAGAACGAGAACTGTTTCGTATCAGATTATCGTATCGATACACAACTAAACAACGTTTCAAAACGAAACGTTAAACGATATGGTGCAGGGCGATGCTGGACGCCGGCTGAACCTTCGGCTGCGCCTTCCAGCGACGAGGTGGACAGCATGGGTCGGCTCGCCATGCTCAGCGCGGCCTCTCGCCGCGGGGGCGTGCCGCGGCGAGGCCACCAGCGGGCTGACGCCCGTATGCCTGCGACGGCCAGCGTGTGTGTCCACTCATGCGGGTTCGGTGCGAACATCCCGAATCATGAATATGTCGCCGGGCTGAATGGTGGCTTTTCCGAACCGACATCTGTTTTTCGGTTGTTTTTCGGTGGACCGCTCCACGGCATCCACAGCATCCGCGACGAACGGCCGGCCGGCGGCCACGGAACGGATTGCCGTGCTGATGTTCCCGCCGTGCTAGCCTCCCCCCGTCTCATTGTCACCGGTCCGTTTTTCCAGGAATCTGGACCACCTGCCGAAAGAGGTATCCAGAAATGATGCGCCGTCTCGCGCTTGCCGTAATTGCGGCTGGCGCTGTCACCGGCCTGATCGCAACGCCGGCGTCGGCCAGCAGCACATTCAGCGTCGTGCAGCCTCACCAGAGATATGCCGGCAAAACGTACGGACAGTGGTCGGCAGCCTGGTGGCAGTGGGCGGTCAGTGCCCCGGATCCCGACAGCCCCCTCAACGATCCAACAGGGGAGAACTGCGCCGTCAACCAGAGCGGACCGGTGTGGTTTCTCGCCGGCACCCCTGGGACCAGCAGCCCGAGCTGCACTGTGCCCGCAGGCAAGGCAATCCTGTTTCCAGTCATCACCGCCGAATGCTCCAGCGTGGAGAAAAACGGCACGACTGAGGCGGAGTTGCGCGCCTGCGCGGCGAACTACATCAACCACGCGACAGCCCTGCACGCAAGCGTTGACGGAACCCCGATCGACCTCGGGCCCGCCGGCAGCCGGTTCCGGTTCCAGTCTCCGTTTTTCCGGATCTGCTTCGTGCCGGACAACCCCATTTACCCTGACGGCGGAAAAGGACGGTCAGTCTCCGACGGTGTCTGGGTGTTGCTGCGGCCATTGCCGCCAGGCCAGCATGAGATCAACTTCACTGGGACAATCTCCATTCCCGAGGCCACTCCGCCTGTCAACTTCCAGATATCCGTCAACTATCACGTGACGGTTGCGGATCAGTCCTCCGATTATGAGGAGCCGGAAATCCCTGCCTATTGGCGTTGGTAGTCACCGACGGCCGAGCCGTTCCCGCCGCGGGGTGTCTATGCACGGATGCTGGTCCAGCAGTCCCGTATTGATGAGGAACTGCGCGCCGACGCCGAGGAATGGGCCAGCTACCAGATCGCTGCCGACGCTCTCGGGGCGCGACACGCGTCAGCCATGGCGCTGGAATGGGCAGGACGTGCCGCGGTCCACTCGGTCCTGGTCCGGGATAACGCGGCCCTCACCGGGTGCCAGCTCACCCTCGACAGCCCTCGACAGTACCGAAGCCCCCCTGGCGCAAGAACCATTGATCACCGGTGGCCCACCGGGGCCATCGGTCAGATCGGGGGGCTGGCGTCCCACGGCTCGGCCGGCCCATGATCCCCTGGAGGCTCCCGCCGATCGATATCAGGCCCATGACCCGCAGCCCAGAGAGTGCGGCACTTCTCGCAGTACAGCGCTGTGCCCTGCCGCCATCCGCCCTTGCCGCCACGCCGGTTACGACGGTGCTCGGGGCAACGCAGCCGCAGCAGGATGGCTCCCGGGTCCGGCTCGGGCTCAGGCGGACGTGCCGCCGCGGCAGCCGTCATGTCCGCACCTTGCCGGTTCCTCCGCAGCGACGGCACGGTTTGTCCTCCTGGCCGTCGAAGCTGGATTCCTCGTCCGATTCGAGAATGGGCCTGGTCTGATAACCAGCGCCACCGCAGTCCTCACAGGTCAGCATGCCCTGGGCGACCGCGTCGTGCGGTGGGCGGAAATCGGCGCCGGCCCGTTTACCGGACCGCCCCGCGCCCCGGCCGCGTCGGTCACCCCGGAACATGGCCACGATGTCACGGTGACGGCTGGGATGCCGGTTGTCGAGTACGGCCTCCCAGCCGCCGCCGGCCCCGTCACCACCTGCCCGACCAGCAACACATATGACGAATATCCCAATGATGGATATACCGTCCGTCGGACATCGCCCATATCCACGCGCAACGCGCGGCGGTGCACACCAGTGACGACGCCGTGCGGCACAGCGCCGAGGCCTCCAGAAGATCCAGGCCGGCCCCTGCGCTGGACAGAGCCCATCGGCCGCACGTCCGCAACGCCGTCGTTTCAGCTCTTGAGGAAGGAGAGCAGGTCGTCGTTGAAATCCTGCTCGAAACGGCCGACCAGCCCGTGGGGCGCGCCGGGTACGACCTTCAACGTCGCGTCTTTCACCAGCGGTGCTGATTTCAGCGCCGCGGCCTGAATCGGAACGATCTGATCGTCGTCACCGTGCGAAATCAGAACCGGGACGTCGATCTTCTGGAGGTCTTCGGTGAGGTCCGTTTCTGAGAATGCCTTGATACAGTCATACGCGGGCTTCAGTCCCACAGTCATGCTCATGAGCCAGAATGCGTCGCGGATCCCCTGGGAGACGTCCGCGCCATCCCGGTTGACGCCGTAGAAGGGGACGCTCAGATCTCGGTAGAACTGTGACCGGTCAGCGCGCAGGTTCACCCGCATGGCGTCGAAGGCGTCGATCGGTGTCCCGTCGGGATTGGCGGCCGTTTTGAGCATCAGCGGAGGTATCGCCCCACGCAGCACGGCGGTCGCGACTCGCGATGTGCCATGGCGGCCCATATAGCGGGTGACTTCTCCGCCCCCGGTAGAATGACCGACCAGCGTCACCTGCCTCAGGTCGAGAGCGTCCATCAACTCGGCAAGATCGTCGGCGTACGTGTTCAGGTCGTTGCCGTCCCAGGTCTGACCTGAACGCCCGTGGCCTCGGCGGTCATGCGCGATGGCCCGGTAGCCGTGGGAGGCCACGAGTTCCAGTTGGTTGTCCCAGGCGTCCGCGGTCAGCGGCCAGCCGTGACTGAACACGACTGGCCGACCAACGCCCCAGTCCTTGTAAAAGATCTGCGTGCCGTCCGTGGTCGAGATGGTGGGCATTGTTGGCTTTCCTTCCCGGTGAGATCGTTGCCACAGTTACCCCGTGTGGGCACGTGACGCGATCAGGAGATCACCGATCCGGCATACCCGAGGCGACGCCCCTCAACCCGAACGATCCAACCGGCCGCTGGCTCCCCCGGTTCGCCGACGTGTTACCGCCCTGACCCATTGTCCCATGGGGTGGCCCGCCAACGAGCGGGCCACCAGCCACGGCCGGCGCATGTTTGAGGAGCTCCGCCCGCCGCGGTCACCGGCCACCACGTCCGCCCAGTTCTGACCGAACCTGATCGTGTCGTTTACGTGCGCCACGAACGCGGAAAATGAGATCGTATAGACCGATCGCACGTGCGGCGGAACTGTGCGAGACGCGACATGTCCGATAATCTGACGAAGGACCATCGGGAGGGTGCGTGCACCGGCGGACGGAAAAATTCGGCGTCACGTTAACCATTCTGGACGACCTGCTGACCCCGCTCGCCGCCGAACCCAGGGAATTCCTTCTCAACCGGGCGCTGGACGAGTTCGTTCAGGATGTCGCCGTCCTGGACGGCGTCGCGGCGACCATGGTGACGGGCGCACCCAGGCCGAAGATCGACGAATCGATCGACGCCGCCGGGACGGCGGTAACCGACAGCGAGTTGATTGTTTCAGGCCAGCAGGTGATGCAGTCCTGGGAGCGGCCGCTCATGCAGGCGCTGGCCCAGGCCGTGACAACGCCTGGCGGCTCGGTCCTGGAGGTCGGCTTCGGGCTTGCGATCTCCGCCGGTTTCGTGCAGGAGATCGGACCCGCCCACCACACGATCATCGAGGCGAACCCGGAGGTCGCCCGTCGTGGGGCCGAGTGGGTAGGCGCGCAGGGGCGGCCCGGTGCGGAACTGGTCCATGGCAAGTGGCAGGACGTGCTGCCGGCCCTCGGCCGGTTCGACGGGATCCTGTTCGACACCTACCCGTTGGACGAAGGCGAGTTCGACGAGTACGTCATGCGCGACGCGACATTCGCCGAGCATTTTTTCCCGCACGCCGCCGCGCACCTGAGGGATGGCGGTGCGTTCACCTACTACTCCAATGAGATCGATTCGATGTCCCGGCGTCATCAGCGGGCATTGCTGGAACACTTCCGGTCCTTCTCGGTGCGGATCGTCGACGGCCTGCGGCCGCCACCGGACTGTCACTACTGGTGGGCACCGTCGATGGCAGTGATCGTCGCCCGCGAACCGCGCCGCTGACGCGTACACGACCGTCGATGCGCGGGTCGCGGTCGCACCCTAGCGGTCGCTGGCGGACGGCGGATGGCTCGTGCTGTCGGTGCCGCCGCGCCGGCTCGCCCGCGTCGAACGGTGCCTGGCCGCCCAGGAGGTCACCGTGCTCGACGCGGAAAGTGCCCTGCTGGCGGGGATGCGCGACTTCTGCGAGCGTCACCGGGTGGCGTGGGCGCTGGTGCTGGAGGCGGACGCGGCCGAGCGGACGTCGCGTGAATGGGCCAGTCTGTCGAAGGTCGCGCAGGCCGGCATGACCGCGGTGCGGGCCTCGGTCGAAGCTGCGGGACCGGCCGTGCTGCTGGTGAACGCCGGTATGCTCGCCCGGTACGACGGTTCGCTGACCCTGTTCGACGAACTGCGCGAATCGGTCCGGACGGCTACCGCCGGCACGGCGGTGCGCACGGTGTGGGTGCTCGTACCCTGGGCCGATGCGGAGAAGCAACCCCTGCTCGACGGCGGCGCCCCGGTACCCCCGTTCGGGAACCAGTGGCTGGCGCTGTCCGAGGAGTGGATTGCCAGGCATGAGTCCCGGCTTGCCGAGGGGGGAACGGCATGATCGAGGCCAAGCGTCTGCTGGCCGATCTGCGGGTCCGCAACGCTCGACTGCTTCTACCCGCTTCTACCCGCGG
This sequence comes from Protofrankia sp. CiT1, assembly GCF_917627335.1. Lineage (NCBI taxonomy): Bacteria > Bacillati > Actinomycetota > Actinomycetes > Frankiales > Frankiaceae > Protofrankia > Protofrankia sp. CiT1. The sequence continues at coordinate 13,797 of NZ_CAKJTP010000049.1, forward strand.
GGTCGGTAGACGTCTGCGCGGTGCTCGATCGCGACGACGTCGACCCGGTGGTTGTCGGTGTCAACGCGGTAAATGACGCGGTAGTCGCCTCGTCGCGCGCTGTGGAGTCCGGCGAGTTGGAGCTGGAGTGGCTTGCCGACGCGGTGGGGGTTGGCCGCGAGAGATCCGTAAAGGAACTCGACGACGGCGGTGGCGACCTTCTCGGGCAGTCGGTGAAGGGCGCGTCGAGCGGGCGCGGTGAAGGCGATCTCGTAGGCGTCGGTCACCGGCCGGTGGCGAGACGCAGCGCTTCGTCCTTGGTCAGGACGGTCGCCCCCGCCTCGTCGAGGTCGTCGAGCGCCTCCCGGACGTCGGCCATGAGCTGAGTGCTGCCCATGACGGCAAGGGTCTCCTCGAGCGACTCCAGGTCGTCGACACTGATGACGATCGCCGCTGGTCTGCCGTGCCGTGTGATCACGACGCGGCCGTGCTCTCGTTCGACGCTGTCCACAACCTCCGAAAGGCGGTTTTTCACATCCGCCAGCGGCATCTGCTCAACGATCGACATAGCCACAACTATAGCCAAGACTGGCCGTTCCGGCGGGGTCACCGCTGGCCGGGCGGACCTACCGGCAAGCCTCGGATCGCTACCAGGCAGGCATCGGTCCCACCACGGGCCGTCGGAACCGAACGCCGGCAGCCGCGCGTAGATGAGGCCGGGCCGCGCGGCCCTCAGGACGTCGTAGGTCAGTCCCCACGAGGCCATGACGCGGGGCGTGAAGTTCTCCACGAGGATGTCCGAGCGGGAGACGAGCTCGAGGAGCAGCTCCCTGCCCTCCTTGCTGCCCAGGTCGAGGGTGGTGCCCCGCTTGCCCGCGTTGCCGCCGTGGTAGCTCGGGCCCGTCTCCCACCAGAGGTCCTCGCGGAACGGCCGGGCGCCGCGCATCCTCATGCCGTCCGGCCGGGACACGGACTCGACCTTGATGACGTCGGCGCCGAGCAGGGCGAGCACGTAGCCGACGATGGGTCCTGCCCAGAACGCGGTGAGGTCGCAGACCCGCAGGTCCGCAAAGGGGAGCGCCGCCGGTTCGGTCCCGGTGGCCGGCTCTCGCGGGGTGCGGGCGGCCCTGACCGTCGCGGTGTGCTCGCCGGGCGTGGGCGTGGGCGCGAAGTCGCGCAGCGCGAGGCTGCTCCGCGGGAAGCGGTAGGGACGGCGGGACGCCGGCGACGCTGCGGTAGTTGACCTCGTACGCGGAGACCGACCTGCAGGTCGTGCGTCTCGGTGGGCTGCGGGTCCTCGGCGAGCTCCTGCGGGGACGTGAGCCCGGTCCGGCGGCGTCGTTGGGACGCCTCGTCTTCACGGAGTTCGAGCAGCGGCTGCACGCTCTCGCGGTCGAGATCACCGGACGGGCTGCGGTGCTCGCGCCGGGCCGGGCCCATCCGGTCGAGGGTGGGCGGTGGTCGGCGGGCCTGCTCGCCACCCGTGCCAGCACGATCGGGGCGGGGACCGCGGAGATCCAGCGCAACACCATCGCCGAACAGGTGCTTGGCCTCCCGCGGGAGCCGGCGGCATGAGCACCGACGGGGTTGTTGTCAGCACCGACGGCGGCCTGCTCAGGATCGTCCTGGACCGGGCGACGGCCCGCAACGCGCTGCGCGCCGTCGACATGCGTCGGATCACCGCCGCCGTCACCGACGCGGTCGACGGCGGAGCCACCCGGGCGATCCTCATCCGATCGGTCGGGCCGCACTTCAGCGCGGGCGCGGACATCGTCTCGGTGAATGCACCCGGTACCGGTGGACTGATCCGGGCGGTCCGTGCCGGCGCGAACCGCATGATCCAGACGTTGTGGGACTGCCCGCTGCCCCTCGTCGTCGCCGTGCAGGGTCGGGCGATGGGCCTGGGCGCTCACCTGGCACTCACCGCCGACGTGATCGTAGCCGGGGAGGGCGCCTCGTTCGTGGAGCCGTTCGCCGGGCTCGGCTTCGCCGTGGACAGCGGCGGCACCTGGCTGCTGACCCGGCGGGTGGGGATCGGCCCGGCCACGCAGGTGCTCCTGCGGGGCAAGCCCCTGGACGCGCGGCGCGGCCACGAGCTGGGTGTTGTCGACGAGGTGGTCGCCGATGCCAATCTCGCGGCGCAGGCGGCCCTGATCGCGGCCGACCTGGCGGCGGGGCCGACGCTCGCCCTGTCAGCCACCAAGGGACTGCTGCGCCGCGGCCTGTCCACCGACCTTGCCGCGGCCCTCGAGTCCGAGCTGGTGGCCGTCGAGCTCACGGTACGCAGCAGCGACTTCAAGGAGGGCATCGCCGCCTTCGGCCAGCGCCGCAGGCCCGAGTTCACCGGACGCTGATGCACCCTCTGCCACCAGATGATTCTCCGCTTCGATGTCGCTCGCCGCCGCGCTGTGGGCCGCAGCGGCCCGATCCGACGGCGCGACCGCCCCGGGGCTTCCCACGGGCCGGTCCAGTGACATCGCTTTTCGTGGTCCGGCCCTCCCGCTCCTCCCGGGGACGTGCCGGTCTGCGGGTTTGTCGTCTCACCGGGCGCGGGTAGGTGTGGGCTCGGCGGAAGCGGAATTCGACACCGAAAAGCCGAGGGAGAGCGATGACTGAACGTATGAACGGTCAGAGGGTGAAGGGCGCCGCCGTGTATGCCCAGACCAACGATGCTGCCAGGAACGAGGTTGTTGCCTTTAGGCGTTCCGCGGACGGCAGGCTCGCTCCGCTGGGACGTTTCGGGACCGGGGGCCGGGGAAGCGGCACCCCGCACCTGCCATCACAGAGTTCCGTCATTCTCAGCGACGACGGCCGGTGGCTCCTGGTCACGAATGCCGGCAGCGACGAGCTGTCCCTGTTCTCGGTGGAGGAGGACGGGCCACGGCTCGCCGATCGTGTCCCCTCCGGTGGTGCCAGGCCGACGAGCGTCGCGGTGAACGGCGATCTCGTCTACGTACTCAACAACGGCACGCCGAACATCAGTGGTTTCCGCATCCGGGACGGGAGGCTGACCCCGCTTGAGGATTCGACGAGGCCGCTGAGCGCCGGCAACGCGGATCCGGCCCAGGCGTCCTTCAGCCCGGACGGCCGGACGCTCGTGGTCACCGAGCGTGGGACGAACAGCATCAGCGCCTTCGCGATCGGTGATCGTGGCTACGCCGAAGGCCCGATGACGATCCCGGCCGCCGGGCGGACCCCCTACGGCTTTGATTTCACCCCGCAGGGCTCGATGATCGTGACCGAGGCGTTCGGCGGCGAGACCGGTGCCGCGGCGGCTTCCTCATACACCGTGGCGGGTGCGGGCCGGCTCGCCCCGGTGAGCGGTTCGGTCGGCGACACCCGCAGTGAGGTCTGCTGGGCCGCCGTGACCAGGGACGGCCGCTTCGCCTACGTGACGAACTTCGGCGATGGCACGGTCTCGAGCTACCGGGTCGAGGAGGACGGAAGCCTCGTGCTGCTCGACCCGGTAGCGGGCTCGACCGGAAGGGGGGAGAAGGGCATCCGCGACGAGGCCATCACCCCGGACGGCCACTATCTGTATGCGATCGACACCGATGGCCAGCGGGTCCTCGGCTGGACGGTGGAGTCCGACGGCCGGCTCACCCCGGTCGGCGCCTTCGAGGGTGTTCCGCAGACCGTTGCCGGCCTGGCCGTGAGCTGACCGCCGGGACCGGTCCGGTTCATCCGCGCAGCGGGTCACGCGCGAACCCGGCCATCCCGTCGCTGAAGGCGATCTGCGGTCGGTATCCGAGGATATTGCCGGCGCGGGCGGACGAGGCGGCGATGTGCCGGACGTCACCGGCCCGATAGGCGCTGGTGATGACGGGCACGGGTCCGCCGAAGGCCTGGGCCAGCGCGTGCGCCATGTCGCCGACGGTGTGCGGATCGCCGGAGCCGATGTTGAGCGGGAGGAGCCGGCCGGGTGGGGCCGTGTGCCGCAGCGCCTGCAGATTGGCCCGGGCGACGTCGTGGACGTGGACGAAGTCGCGGAGCTGGCCGCCGTCCTCGAAGACCCGTGGTGCCTCCCCCCGCTCCAGTGCGCTGCGGAAGATCGAGGCGACGCCGGCGTACGGGGTGTCGCGGGGCATCCGCGGGCCGTAGACGTTGTGGTAGCGCAGCGCCAGGACGCTGCCGCCGGTCGTGATTGCCCACACGGCGGCGAGATGCTCCTGGGCGACCTTTGTGGCCGCGTAGACGTTCCTGGGGTTCAGGGGGGCGTCCTCGGTGACGGGCGTCGGCTGAAGCGGGTTGCCGCAGCACGGGCACGGTGCTTCGAACCGGCCGGCGTCGAGATCGGCCGGCCGCCGTGGGCCGGGGCGCACCAGCCCGTCGGCCGGGCAGCGGTAGCCGCCCTCCCCGTAGACCACCATCGAGCTGGCCAGCACCAGACGCCGCACCCCCCGGCGGGCCATGGCGGACAGCAGTACCGCGGTACCGAGGTCATTGTTGGTGGCGTAGGCGGGCAGGTCGTCGAGGTTGACCCCCAGGCCGACCATGGCCGCCTGGTGGCACACCGCGTCCACCCCGTCGAGCGCCGCCTCGACCCGGACCGGGTCGGTCACGTCCGCGACGATCAGCTCGGCACCGTCGTTCACCTCGGGTTTCGTGCGATGCACCGCGGGCAGCACGGCGTCCAGCACCGTGACCTCGTCACCCGCTCCGACCAGCGCGTCGACTATGTGGGAACCGATGAAGCCGGCGCCGCCGGTGACCAGGACTCGCATGTCCGTGACGTTAACCGCTCCGGAGCAGCCCGGATCTTACGAGCCGAGGAACAGCTTCCGGACACAAGGACTATCCAGGCCTGCTCAGGGAACCTGTTCAGGCGGCGGGAAGCGCGACGACGAAGCTGCAGCCGCCCTGGCGGTTGTGGACGGTGACGTCGCCGCCGTGGGCTTCGACAATGCCCCGGACGATCGCCAGCCCGATGCCGGACCGTACCCGAGGCTGGTGGGGGTGGTCGCCACCGCCGGGGGTACGCGCGGTCTCCCCACGGAAGCCGAAGTCGAACAGGCGGGGCAGGTCGGCGGCGGGGATCCCGCCGCACCGGTCGGCGACCGCGAGTACCGCCCGGTCGGCGTCCGCTCCGGCGGTGACCTCCACCGTCCCGTCGTCGGGGGTGTGCCGGATGGCGTTGACGAGGAGGTTGGTGAGCATCCGCCCCACCTCGGTCACGTCGGCGTCGACGTATACGGCGTGGTCGGCGCTGCCGGTGACGGTCACCCCTCTGGCGCGTGCCATCGGGTCGGTGGCGGCGATCGCATCCGACACGACGTCGGCGAGACACACCTTCTCCAGCGTCAACTGAAACGCGCCGGCCTGCAGCCGGGCCAGTTCGAACAGGTCATCGACCATGCCGGTCAGCCGCTCGGCGTCGGCGAGCATCAGCCGGTGGTAACGGGCCGTCGTCTCGGCGTCCGTCACAAGGCCGTCCTGCAGGGCCTCCGCCGTCGCCCGGATTCCCGCCAGCGGGGTACGCAGGTCATGGCTGATCCAGGCCACCAGCTCACGCCGACTGGCTTCCAACGCGCGCTCGCGGTCCCGCGCCGCCACGAGGCGCACATGCGTGGCGTCCAGGGTGCGGGCCAATGCGGCGAGCTCGGCCGTCGGAACCCGGCCCGCATCATGATATTCCAGCTCACCGAGGGTGGCGGCTGCCCGGGTGAGTGTTCCGGTGGCGGCGACAACCGGCCGCCCCAGCCATACCGCAGCGGCGGTGGCGACCACTGCCGAGACCGCGACCACGATCAGCACGACCTGCAGATCGTGGTCGGACAGGAACATGGCCCGTGCGGTGCCGGCAACGCCCACCGCCACCGCGACCACCGGTACGACCGACAGCGCCGCCGTCGTGGCCCACAGCGGCCGTCCCCGTAACAGGCGCAGCAGTGGCACCCCCGTCAACGCAGCCGCAGCCGAGCAGGCGAGCGCGATCCCGGCGACCTGCAGTTCGGCGCTCATGACGGCGTCTCGTCCGCCGGCACCGGTGGCGTCGGATCGTAGCGGTAGCCGACGCCCCACACGGTGACGAGCATCCGGGGGGCGGTCGGATTATCCTCGATCTTCTCCCGCAGCCGGCGGATGTGGACGGTGACGGTCGAGGGGTCCCCGTAACTCCACCCCCACACCTGTTCCATCAGCTCGACGCGGGTGAAGGCACGGCCGGGATGGCGCAGCAGGAACACCAGCAGATCGAACTCACGCACCGTGAGGCCGAGGATCACCCCGTACCGGGTGGCGGTGCGGGCGGCCGCGTCCACGACGAGGGTGCCGGCGCGCAGCATGCCGGACTCCGGTGGCGACAGTTCGTTTGCCCGCCGCAGCACGGACTGCACCCGCAGCGTCAGCTCGCGCGGCGAGAACGGCTTGGTGACATAGTCGTCGGCGCCGCATTCGAGGCCGGCGATACGGTCCGCCTCCTCACCCAGCGCCGTCAGCATGATCACTGGAACCGGTCGACTTTCCCGCAGCTGGCGACAGACCTCGATGCCGTCGAGGCCGGGAAGCATGAGGTCGAGCACGACAAGGTCCGGGATGGCGGTCCCGGCCACCCGCAACGCCGCGGGCCCGTCCGCGGCGCGGTCGACGTCGAAACCGGCGTTACGCAGATACCGGTCGACGACCTCCGCCACGGTGGCGTCGTCGTCGACCACGAGAACACGGGCCATCCGGTAACGATAAGAGCCGGCCAGCCAACCGGACCCGCCCGGGCGACGGATTTCCCCGTTCCGTAATCTTCCGGCGTCGAACCGCCGCGCTCTTCCTCGTTCCGTAAGGGTCGATCACATCCCCGCCCGATTACAGTCCCGATCATGCTTACGCAATGTGACAGTGGTGGGGCCTCGGTGGACGTGGTCCTGCCCTGCCTGGATGAGGCCCGCGCGCTGCCCTGGGTCCTGGAGCGGATGCCACCCGGATACCGGGCGATCGTCGCGGACAACGGCTCCCACGACGGATCACCCCGGATCGCGCGGGACCACGGTGCGGTCGTCGTCGTGGTGCCGGAACGGGGCTACGGCGCGGCGGTGCACGCCGGGCTGCGGGCCGCGGACGCCGAGGTGGTCTGCGTATGTGACGCCGACGCCTCGCTCGACCCGGCGCACCTGCCCCGCCTCGTTACCGAACTGCTGGCCGGGCGGGCCGAACTGGTACTCGGCCGGCGGCGTCCCACCTCGGTGCGGGCGTGGCCGCCACATGCCCGCCTCGGCAATGCGGTCGTCGCCGGGCGGCTGCGCCGACGCGGCGTCCCGGTCCGTGACCTGGGTCCGATGCGGGCCGCCCGCCGCGCTGATCTGCTCCGCCTGCCCATCGCCGACCGCCGGTTCGGCTACCCGCTGGAGCTCCTGCTCCGGGCCGCACAGGCCGACTGGCGGATCATCGAGACCGATGTCGACTACCACCCCCGGATCGGCAGATCCAAGGTCACCGGTTCGCCGCTCGGCACCGTCCGCGCCGTACGCGACATGTCCGCACTGCTCGCGAGCCTGCGGTGAGACTGCTCGTGGTGGCGAAGGAGCCCGTGCCCGGTCGGGTCAAGACCCGGCTGACGCCACCGTTGCGCCCGGCACAGGCGGCGGCCGTGGCCGAGGCCGCGATCGCGGACACGCTGGCCGCGGTCGGCGCGCTGAGCCGCAGTCCCGGCTTCGGCTGGCTGCGGCCCGTCCTCGTCCTCGAGGGCACCGTCGGCCCGTGGCTGCGGACATCGATCGCGGTGGTGCCGCAGGTGTCCGGACCGTTCGACGCCCGGCTCGCGGCGGCCTTCGACGACAGCGCAGGCCCGACACTGCTGATCGGGATGGACACCCCGCAGGTGACACCGGCCCTGCTGGCCGACGCGTGCCACGCGCTGCGCCACGCCGACGCGGTGTTCGGCCCCGCCGCCGACGGCGGCTGGTGGGCGCTCGGCCTACGACGTCCCGACGGCACGTTGCTGCGTGGCATCCCGACGTCACGCCCGGACACCGGTGCACGGCAGCGTGCCCGCCTGTCCCGGGCCGGCCTTCGGGTCGCCACCCTGCCGGTGCTGCGGGACGTCGACACCGCGGCCGACGCCCAAGCGGTCGCACGGCTCGCACCGGACGGACGGTTCGCCGCAGTGGTACGGCAGACCGTGACACCCCGGAGTAGTCCGACGGCGGTCCGGTGACCGGCGGTCGGTCGACGACGGCAGCCATCCACCGCTGGTGCCCCACGGCCGTCTACGAGGCGGCGCTGCGGTCCGTCGACGGACCGCTGTGGGTACGCCATCCGGACGGACGTCGTGAACCGGTTCCGGTGGACCAGTGGCGTGGTGGGCTCATTCCGGGCGACGCGTCCCTGCTTCGCCGTTGCGACGGGCCGACCCTCGACGTCGGTTGCGGCCCTGGTCGGCTCACCGTGGCGCTCACCACCCGCGGGGTTCCCGTGCTTGGCATCGATGTGGCCCCGTTCGCGGTGCGCCTCGCCCGTCGTGCCGGTGCGGCGGCGCTATGCCGCGACGTCTTCGGCAGGGTACCCGGTGAGAGACGGTGGTCCGCGCTGCTCCTCGCCGATGGCAACATCGGGATCGGCGGCGACCCGGTCCGGCTGCTGGCCCGCGTCGCAGGGCTGCTCGCCCCGGCCGGCCGGGTGCTCATCGAGCTCGGGCCGCCCGGGACGCCCACCGGCCCCTCGCTGATCCGCCTGGAAGGGCCGGACGGGCGGATGTCGAGGTCGTTTCCCTGGTCGCTGGTGGGTACCGAGGGGATCGCCGGCCTCGCCGCGACCGCCGGCCTGCACGTTACGGAAATGTGGTACGACCCGGGGCGGCACTTCGCTGCCCTGGGCAGATGTCGGTGAACCTGTCTGTAGAACCACTGCGTACCGCGCCTGCCCGGCGAGCTGACCGCGGGTCGAGGCGAGGGGCGAAGCGCGGGTCGCAGTCGGAGCTGATGGACGTTGTCATCCGGCCGGTGGACCGGATGCGCTTACGTGACTGCGCCGCGCCCGCCGGACGCGGACCGCGCGGACCGCGATGACAGCTGTGGCGCAGGCCCACACCAGGCCGAGGACGATCGCGAGGTTCCGTCCGTACGGCAGCGGGTTCACCGACGGGTTGTCCGCCGGGCCGCCGTAGCCACGCCACAGTGGCAACGACGCCAGTGCGACCGCACCGCTGATCAGCAACGCACCCTGCAGCACCGCCCGGAAGGGCGCCGGGACCAGCCGGGTGAGCACGAGACCCACCGCCATCGTCACCGGGACGACCAGCAGGTCGTGGACCAGGATCCCGCCGACCAGCCACTGCGCCGCGTTCGGCGGGTTCGTAGCCGACCGCATCCCGACCAGCCCGTGGACGCCGTAGCCGATCGCGGCCAGACCGGCCGCGGCCGGACCGCCGCGCAGGACGGCCGTGGTCACCGCGCGGACGGCGCGGTGGCGGCCATTGTGATCCCGCCGGTCAGCCTGATCAGCCTGTGCCTGCCCGTTCACAGCATCACCACCCGGTGTACCCATTTGGTCTGCAGCACGCCTGGCCGGTTCGGTGCGATGAGCCGGGCCGGGTATCCGTGGTCGATGTCCAGGTCGGCCCCGTTCAGGCCGGTGGCCAGCAGGGTCAGCGGGTCCCGGGCGTGCGCCGGGTTCACCTCGCTGGTCCGGTAGGCGCCACCGGCTTCCAGGGACTCCACACGCACCGTCGCCTCCGCGGGGATGCCGGCGGCGTCCAGCAGGTCCCGCAGCCGTAGGCCGTGCCAGGTGGCGTCCGCGGCCCAGCCCTCCACACAGGTGATCGGCAGTCTCGACGTGTGCTGGGGGAACCCCCGCAGCCCGGCGAGGGTGAGGGCGAACGGGCGCGGGCCGACCACCTCCAACCGGTAGCCCGGATCCCGGGCGACCGCGGTCACCCGGGCGGCGGCCGCGGTTCTGTTGACCGGCAGCCGCTGCGGGCCGATGTCTGGCCGGCGCGGCGCGAGCAGGTCGAGCCCGGACAGGCCAGGCACCCACTGGCCGGCGGTTGTCGTCACGATCACCCCGGCGGCGCTGGCGACGGCGACGGCAAGGCCACGGCGGGACAGGCCGCCGCCCGGCTGTTCGGGAGCGCTCACCCGGTCGGTCAGCCGCGACCGTTCGCCTCTGCGGCGGCCGACGTTCGCCCGCACGACCGCGAGTTTCGCGGCGATGTGCACCCCCAGCGCGCCGATTGTGATCCAGGCGACCCAGTAGTGGGTCACCGTGAAGAAGAACCGGAACCGGTACCACTGCGCGATGTTCGCGATTCCGGTGGCCAACTGGAACACGGCCCCGGCGACCAGCGGCACGATCGAGAGCCGCTCCAGTGCATGCGCGACCGAACGGACCGGCGGCCACTCCCACAGCCGCGGGTACACCGTCCACAGTTTCGCCAGCAGCAGCGGGACGCATGCCAGCCCGGTCGTCACGTGCAGGCCCTGCGTCAACCGATACAGCGACACCGGGCGGGACGGCCAGACCAGCCACGACGGCGGATGCTGCATGGCGTGTGACACCAGGCCGGTCAGGAAACACACCCCGAAAGCGACCCCGAGCCACATCCCCAGCAACGAGGCCACCCGAGGGTCGTGCAGGCGACTGGAAAACGCGTCCGTGCGCAACGGCCCGCGGCGCAGGACCGTCGGCGCTTCCCGAAGCCGTCCGGTGAACAGCCGGATGAACGGTCGCATGTACGCACGGTAGGTCGCCGTCACCGCCTCCGCCGCTGGTGAAGCCTTACGGAACGGAGAAGCTCCACCGCGGTACGCCGGGGCCGGCCGGCATGTCTGTCAGGCTCGGCCCATGCCCGCCCCCGTCCCTGTCGCCGAACCGCTCGCCGGGACCGTCCATGCGTACGGGATCCGCCGTGCGCGGGCCGTGGCGGCCATCGCCCGACGTCGTCGGCGTGACGGGCGGAGTCTCCCGACGCCCGGGGATGGCGGCCGGTGGGCCCTGGTCGCAGCGGTCGTCGGGCTGAGCGGCGTCCTCGCCACGCAGGCGGCGATCCTGCTCCAACCCGGCTACCTGCCCGGCCGGATGACCGTGCTCTACCTGACCATGCTCTGGTGGGTGACCGGGACAGCCGGCGCGGCGTGGCTGATCCGGGCCGCTCCCCGCCGGCTCGCCGTCGGCCTGCTGCTCGCCGGCACCGTCGCGATCCACGCTGTGGCGCTCACCCACGGCCCCCAGCTGTCCGACGACCTCTACCGCTATATCTGGGACGGCCGCGTGCAGGCCGCCGGCATCGATCCCTACCGCTACGGTCCTCTCGCCCCCGAACTCGCCCACCTGCGCGACGACTGGTTGTTCCCGGACCCGGCCGGGTGCGCCGCCATCCACCGGGGCCCGCACTGTATCCGGCTGAACTACCCCGACGCGCACACCATCTACCCACCGGTGGCGCAGGCGTACTTCACCGCCGTGCATGTCCTGCCCGGCCCGCCGCGCGAACACCGGATGCAGCTCTACGCGTCCCTCGCGTCGCTCGGGCTGGTCGTTCTGATGATGAGGGTGCTGGCGGCGCAGGGCCGGGACCCCCGCTACGCCGCTTTCTACGCGCTCTCGCCGCTCGCCGGGCTCGAAACCGGCTCCGACGCGCACGTCGACGTCCTGGCCGCGCTGCTCGCGCTCAGCGGCATCGCGGCTCTCAGATCGCGGCGGCACGCCGGATCCGCCGCGGCCGGACGAACAGGCACGGCCGGAGAATCCGGTGTGGCCACGGAACCCACCCGCCGCCGTGCGTCGCTCGCCGGAGCGCTGCTCGGCGCGGCGGTGGCGGTCAAGCTGTACCCGGCGCTGCTCCTCCCGGCGGCCGCCCGGCGCCGCCCGATCACTCTGGTCGGCACCGCCGTCACGGTCATGGGACTCTCCTACCTGCCTCACGTCCTCGCCGTCGGAACTGGAGCCCTCGGTTTCCTGCCGCAGTACCTGAAGGTCGAGGGATATGCCCAGGGGGGTCGGTTCCTGCTCCTGTCGATGTTCGGCATTCACGGTGCCACGGCCAAAGCCGTTGCGGTGTCGCTGCTGGCCGTGGTCGCCGTGGTGGTGCTGCGCTCCGATCCGCGCCGGATCCCCGTGGAACGGGCGGGGTTGTGGCTTGTCGGGGCGGCTTTCCTGGTCGCCACCCCCGTTCAGCCCTGGTACGGCATCCTGCTGGCCACCCTCGCCGTGGTCGCGGGACGGCTGGAATGGCTGGCCGTCGCCGCCGCCGTTCACCCCGTGTACGTCTCCCTTTTCACCGGTCCACCGGGCGACGCCCGGACGCTACAGGTGTCCTCCTACGCCGTCGCCGGGCTCGTCGTGGTCACCGCGGCCGTCCTCCGGCGACGGGGAAGAACGCGATCGCGTCACCCGGGAGCATGCCGGCGGCCCCGGCGGAAGAATTCGACGGCGTCGGTGACGGAGGTGACGCTGTCCCAGGTGAGGTAGGCGGTGAACGAGGCGTTCCAGAGCTCGGGCCGTCGGCGCCGATCCAGCAGGCATCGTGGTCGATCGTCATCTGGACTCCTACGTCGTGGGGACCGTGCTGGTGTTGAGCCCATCGGCGCCTGTCACGTCGCACATCTGCCCGATGGGCTGGCGGTCCGGGTCGGCCAGTGCGTGCAGGCTCTGCGGGTCGGTGACGACGGATGCGAACCGTCGCGCGCCGTCGTCACGGCCGATGATCCAGCCGCGGGCGGGCGTGCCGGCCCGGTCGTGCTCGACGGTGAAGGTCTCGATCCGCCCGCGGCCGGTGACGGCGGAGGCGTACCCGGGGACCGGCGCGGTCGCCGACGGGACGTGTGCCGGCTCAGCCCAGGGCCGTGGCGGCCTCGTCGGTGCGATGACCATCGCATGGTGTTTGGTGAGGTACTCGCCGTTGGCGTAGACCAGCGTCCGGCCGCACAGGCGATGCGCGGCGACGATCGCGTGCAGGGAGTAGTCGTTCGCCGGTCCGCCGAAGGATTCCAGGCCGCCCGTGATCGTGAGGGGGCGTTCCTTGAGGATCGCGTCCAGCGCGCTCAACAGTGCGGCGGGGACGGCATTGTGGGCAGCCTGCGCGATGAGCTCGCAGGGCTCGCTACCGTCGCCGCGGAGGTCCGCGGCGCCGACGATCACAGGTATTCGGGGCGCGGTCAGGGACACGCGGTGAACGTATTTCGGCCGGGGACCGCATGCGTCCGGTGGAATCCGATTCTCAAGCGGGGCGCCTCCCGGGTGCCCGGCTCCGGGTCGCCGGTCAGGTTGTCGATCAATTCCCGCCCGGTATCCGGTCATGGTGTGCGGCGGTGGTACGGGTGCGCCGTCGCGCGCTGATCGGGTTATGCGAGCGGTACCCGAGCCCGCTCGGTCACGTGCCGCTGAGGGCCTTGAGGGAGAGATGCCAGCAGAACGGCGAAAACCACGTCGGGAGCGATCATCCTATCGGAGTGTCGCTACGACCGTTTGAACTCGCCCAGGCCGGGTCCGACTGGTTATCGATCACGCATAGGGTGGTACGCGGAGCAGGCAGCGACCAGACACGCTACGAAGAGGGAGAGCCGATGGTGCGTCGGTTCAACACGGCCGGCCCGTGCCTGCCCGCCGAACATTACATGATCCCAGCGCTGTCCCGGCTGCCGGAGGCACCCGGCCTAGTCGATCTGAAAGCTTACTTCGTCGTGCACGCGCCGCGCCAGACGGGCAAGACGACGGCACTACGCGCGCTCGCGCGTGAGCTGACCACCCAGGGCCGCTACGCCGCGCTGCACTTCTCCTGCGAGGCGGCCCGGGCAGCCGACGATGACTACGGCTCCGCGTCCCGCACCATCCTCAGCCGGATCCGGGCAGGCGCGCAGGACTCGCTGCCGGCCCCGTTGCATCCACCACCCTGGCCGGCGGTGCCGGACGGCACACTGATCGTCGACGCGCTGCGCGCGTGGGCGCACGCGTGCCCTCGGCCGCTGGTGCTGTTCTTCGACGAGATCGACGCGCTGCGCGGCCAGTCACTCCTCAGCGTCCTGAGCCAGCTCCGTGACGGCTACAACAGCCGCCCCGCACCGTTCCCGTGGTCGGTTGCGCTCTGCGGCCTACGCGACGTCCGCGACTACAAGACCGCCGCCGGGGGCGACCCGTCCCGGCTGGGAACGTCCAGCCCGTTCACCATCAAGCTGGAGTCGCTGCGGCTCGGCGACTTCACTCCGGTCGAGGCCGCCGAGCTGTACAGCCAGCACACCGCCGACACCGGCCAGTTTTTCGCCCCCGGAGCCGTCGGCCACGCCTACGAGCTGACCGCTGGCCAGCCATGGCTCGTCAACGCCCTCGCCCGCGAGGTCATCGAAAAACTCGCCGTTCCCGTGACACAGCCGATCACGGTCGAGCACCTGGAGACGGCCAAGGAACGGCTCATCCTTGCCCGGGCGACCCACCTGGACTCGCTCGCGGCCAAACTCACCGAGCCGCGCGTCCAGAAGGTCCTCGGCCCGCTGCTGGCGGGCGACATCCTCGATCTGGAGCCCTATGACGACGACGTCAGCTACGTCCGGGACCTCGGCCTCATCGCGCCGAACGCGCCAGTCCGCATCGCGAACCCGATCTACCGCGAGGTGATCGTCCGAGTCCTGGCCAGCCGGATCCAGGAAAGTGTCACCGCCGATCCGCGATCCTTCGTCCGCCCGGACGGCACCTTCGACCTCCCGAAGATGCTCACCGAGTTCGTCGACTGGTGGATCGAACACGGCGAGTTCCTCACCCGCCGCGGCTACTACGACGAAGCATCCCCACAGCTGATCTTCATGGGCTACCTGCAGCGCGTCGTGAACGGTGGCGGCTACGTGGAACGTGAATACGCCGTCGGCTCCGGCCGTATCGACCTGAACATCCGCTGGCCCCACACCACCCCCGACGGCACCCGCCACGTGCAGCGCGAGGCCGCCGAACTCAAGGTCTGGCGCGAGGGCAGGCCCAACCCGCTCAACCAGGGCCTGAAACAACTCGACCGCTATCTCGACCGCCTCGGCCTGGGCAGCGGCACCCTGCTCATCTTTGACCAGCGCCCCGACGCCCCTGACATCGACAAACGCACCGCCCTTACCACCACTACCAGCCCTACCGGCCGCACCATCACCCTCCTCACCGGCTGACAACACGCACGGCTGCCGGAGCAGGGAGAAACCAGCGCGGCCGTACATCTGACGTTTGATCAGTTTCGTCGTGGTGTTGATGCCTTCCATGGGGCCGTTGCTGGAGGGCAGGGCCAGTCCGGCGACGAAGGTATGCAGGGCGGGCAGGTCGTCACCCGGTACATTCTTCATCCACATGTCGAGGTCCTCGCCGCGGCGCTCGGTGAGCAGGATGGCGAACGCGCGTACCCGGGCGGCCAGGACGGTCATCTGCGGGCAGCTCGCGACCAGGTCACCCGAGGTGCCGCAGCAGGTCGGCGGCCTGCTCGCCAGCCAGCTGGCCAGTCGACGCGGGGACAGCCGGCGTGCGGGGTCGGCGCGTCTCTGGCTGAGGGAGCGCACGAGCAGGGTGGCACTACCCGGATAGCCCTGCTCGCGGATCTCGGCCAGCAGGCGGGTGACCGCCACGGCGGGCTCGGCGGCGCAGATGGTCGCGTTAGGGGTCGACCAGCGTGTGGCGGGACGCCGCAGGGCCTCGGCCGGCTCTGCGCCCGGGCATAGCGCGTGACGGTGCCGCGCGACCAGCCCAGACGGCGGGCGCACTCGAGCAGTGCTGTCATACCCAGCGTAGGACGTCGATCCGTCGCGGCACGACCACCCGAACCCCGGGCTGCCCGACCGCCAGGCCGCCACGGTGGCGGCCTGGCGGTCGGGCAGCCCATCGACGCGCCGGTGGCTAACGGCGTCGATCAGCAGGGTTGCGTACCGGCGGCCTCGCCGCAGCGCACAGTCGTCCATGCTGAGTACCTCCGGGACCGGCCC
>NZ_CAKJTP010000050.1:0-27040 GCF_917627335.1 Protofrankia sp. CiT1
GCTGCAGGCCGCGTGGCCGGCCGCCCGGTGGCCGCGGCGCTCGCCGTTGGCCCGGCCGCCGACGGATGCGGTGCCCCTGGCACGAAAGGGCGTGCCGGACTTTGCCGCTCCGCGGGGACGTCCGGATCCGCCGCGGGCTCAGGCCGATCAGCACCGGCCCGGGGCCGGTCCGGCTGCTCGCCTGTCCGCCTGCTGGTTTGCGCTGGCGAACCGCCAGCGCGCGGACGCACACTCGACGACGCCCGCGGCGGCATCCTCGTGTCGGGGATATCCCGTGGCATCCGCAGGTCCCGGATCGCGGATGGGGCCTTCTGCGCCCGTGTGCCGTCATCCTGCGAGCCCGACGCCGCGGCCGAGCCCCGCGCCGAGCCCCGCTCCGAGGCTGAGCCGGCGGCTGTACCCGAACCGCGGCCGGACTTCAGGCCCGGTTTCGTACCAGATTCGGATTCGGATTCAGGGCCAGGCACAGTGCCAGGGCCGGGCACAATGCCCTGACCGGTGGCCGGCCGGCTCGAACCCGGGGAACCCCGCCTGTCGTCAGGCGTCTCCTTGCCCCGGTCAGGAGACGCCTCCGACCGTGGCAAGGAAGATCCACGCAAGACCGGCGACCGGTTGGTCCGATCGTCATCATTGCTACTCACGGTCTGTCTCCCGCCATGCCCGGCCCATCATCCACATCCATCCTCAGGCTGAGTCTCCTCCGCCGGGATTGATCGTCGAACTATTGCCCGAACTGTCGTCAACATCAGCATTACGTGCCACTCCGACGACCTGAACGCCAGCCTCCAGATCGATGAGTCGGACCCCCATGGTCTGTCGTTGGGCCCGGCGGACGTCACGGGCGATGGTCCGCAGCACGCCGCCGTTAGAAGTGATCGCGTAAAGCTGGTCGTCCTGGCCCACCACCAGGGCACCGACCAGCCCGCCGCGAGTGGAGACAATCTTGGCGGTCAGGACGCCCTTGCCGCCGCGTCCCTGCACCGGATACTCGCCCAGGGACGTCCGCTTGGCGTAGCCCCCGCTGGTGGCAACCAGCAGATTGGCTTCCGAGCTCGGCGGCACGACCTCCATCGCGAGCAGTTCGTCGTCGGAGTCGAAACGCATCCCGATGACACCCGAGGTGGCACGTCCCATCGGGCGGAGCTGCTCGTCGTCGGCGTGGAAGCGGATCGACTGGGCCTGGCGGCTGACCAGCAGCAGATCGTCGCCCGCGGACACGAGCCGGGCCGCGATCAGCTCGTCGTCGTCGCGCAGGTTGATGGCGACCAGCCCACCGGACCGGTTCGAGTCGAACTCGGCCAACGCGGTCTTCTTGCACAGCCCGCGCCGGGTCGCGAGGACCAGGTAGGGCGCCGCGTCATAGTCGTTGATCGCCATCACTTCGGCGATCCGCTCGTCCTGACCGAACGCGAGGATGTTCGCCACGTGCTGCCCCTTGGCCGTACGGGCCTGTTCGGGCAGCTCGTGCGCCTTGGCTCGGTACACCCGGCCCTTGTTGGTGAAGAACAGCAGCCAGTGATGAGTGGTGGTGACGAAGAAGTGCTCGACGATGTCGTCCTCGCGCAGCGCAGCACCCTGCACGCCCTTGCCGCCACGGCGCTGCGACCGGTAGAGGTCGGTCTTCGTGCGCTTGGCGTAACCACCGCGGGTGACGGTGACCACGACGTCCTCGCGAGCGATCAGATCCTCGACGGACATGTCGCCCTCGAACGGGACGAGCCTCGTCCGCCGCTCGTCACCGAACCGGTCGACGATCTCGGTAAGCTCCTCGCCGATGATCTCCCGTTGCCGGGTCGGCGAGGCGAGGATCGCCTCCAACTCGGAGATCTTCGCGCGAAGCTCGGCCGCCTCATCGATGATCTTCTGGCGCTCGAGTGCGGCGAGCCGGCGCAGCTGCATGTCCAGGATGGCGACGGCCTGGATCTCCGACAGGGAGAACCGCTCCATCAGCTGCCCGCGCGCGGCGTCCGCCGACTCGGCGTTGCGGATAAGGTTGATCACTTCGTCCAGATGGTCGAGCGCGATCAGCAGGCCCTCGAGGACGTGCAGGCGCTCGCGGGCCTTGCGCAGCTGGTAGCGGGTCCGGCGGACGATGACGTCGACCTGGTGGTCGACGTAAAAGCGCACCATCTGGTCCAGCCGTAGCGTGCGCGGCACCCCGTCGACGATCGCCAGCATGTTCACGCCGAACGTGTCCTGTAGCTGGGTGTGCTTGTACAGGTTGTTCAGGACGACCTTCGCGACCGCGTCCCGCTTGAGGTCAATGATCAACCGTTGGCCGGTACGCGCCGAGGTCTCATCCCGGATGTCGGAGATGCCGCTGACCCGGTTGTCCCGGACCAGCTCGGCGATCTTCTCCGCGAGATTGTCGGGGTTGACCTGGTAGGGCAGCTCGGTGACGACAAGCTGGGTCCGGCCCTTGTTCTCCTCCACCTGCACGACGGCCCGCATGCGGATGCTGCCACGCCCGGTGCGGTAGGCGTCCTCAATGCCCTGGCGGCCAACGATGAGCCCGGAGGTGGGGAAGTCCGGCCCCTTGATCAGGCCGATCAGTGCCTCCAACAGCTCTTCGTCGGTGGCGTCGGGGTTCGTCAGGAACCACTTCACACCGTCGGCCACTTCCCGCAGGTTATGCGGCGGGATGTTGGTCGCCATTCCGACCGCGATACCACCGGCACCGTTGACCAGCAGGTTCGGAAACCGGCTGGGCAGGATCGTCGGCTCCTGTGAACGGCCGTCGTAGTTCGGGGCGAAGTCAACGGTGTCCTGATCGATGTCGCGCAGCATCTCCATCGCCAACGGCGCAAGCCGTGACTCCGTGTAACGCATGGCGGCCGGCGGGTCGTTACCCGGCGAGCCGAAGTTCCCGTTACCGTCGACCAGCGGGTAACGCAGCGACCACGGCTGGGCCAGCCGGACCAACGTGTCGTAGATCGCTGAGTCGCCGTGCGGATGGTAGTTACCCATGACGTCACCGACAACGCGCGAACACTTGAAGTACCCACGGTCCGGGCGGTAGCCACCGTCGTACATCGCGTAGAGAACCCGTCGGTGCACGGGCTTCAGGCCGTCGCGGACCTCCGGCAACGCCCGGCCGACGATGACCGACATCGCGTAGTCGAGATACGACCGCTGCATCTCGACTTCGATGCCGATGGGTTCGACCCGGTCGCCTGGCGGCGGAGGGAGTACATCGGTCACGCGGGTCCTTCCAGACTGGGGTGGTGAGGGCCGTCAGCAGTACGCGGTAAATATTGTCCGATATTTTCGATACATTCCATAGGTGCCAGAGGCGCCAGAAGTTCTAGATGTCGAGAAAGCGGACATCCTTTGCGTTACGCTGAATGAACGATCGCCGTGCGTCGACGTCCTCTCCCATCAGGACGGAGAAGAGCTCGTCCGCCACGGCGGCATCGTCCAGCGTCACCTGCAACAGGATGCGGCGGTCCGGGTCCATGGTCGTGTCCCACAGCTCGGTCGCGTTCATTTCGCCGAGGCCCTTGAAGCGCTGGATCGCGTCCTTGGGCAGTTTGCGCCCGTTCTCGATGCCATGCGTGATCAGGCCATCGCGTTCACGATCGGAGTAGGCGTACTGCCAGTCCTCACGACCCCATTTGATCTTGTAAAGCGGCGGCTGGGCGAGAAAGACATAGCCGGCCTCGACCAGTGGGCGCATGAACCGGAAAAGCAGCGTCAGCAGCAATGTCCGGATGTGCTGGCCGTCGACGTCCGCGTCCGCCATCAGTACGATCTTGTGATAGCGCAGCTTGCCCGCGTCGAAGTCGTCGTGGATGCCGCAGCCGAGCGCCTGGATCAACGCCTGGACCTCGGTGTTCTTCAGCACCCGGTCGATCCGGGCCTTCTCGACGTTCAGGATCTTGCCACGTAGCGGCAGGATCGCCTGGAATTTCGAGTCGCGACCGCCCTTGGCCGAGCCACCCGCCGAGTCACCCTCGACGATGTAGAGTTCGCAACGTTCCGGGTCGGTGTACTGACAGTCCGCGAGCTTGCCCGGCAGGCCCGTCCCGCCGAGCAGACCCTTGCGGCGGGTCAGGTCACGAGCCGCGCGCGCGGCGATCCGCGCCCGCTGAGCGTCCAGGGCCTTGCTGACGATTGCTCGGGCCTCGACACGGTTGGCCTCGAGCCAGTCCTTCAGCGCCGAGTAGCACATCTCCTGGACGAACCGCTTGGCCTCGCTGTTGCCGAGCTTGGTCTTGGTCTGGCCCTCGAACTGCGGCTGGGCCAGCTTCACCGAGATGATCGCGGTCAGGCCCTCCCGGATATCGTCCCCCGCGAGGCGCTCATCAGGGTTCTTGCCGTTGGCCTTCGGTGGCTTGAGCAAGTTCTGGTCTTTGGCGTAGGCATTGACCGCGCTGGTCAGAGCGGCGCGGAAACCCTCTTCATGGGTACCGCCCTCGTGGGTGTTGATGGTGTTGGCGAAGGTGTAGACCGACTCGTTGTAACCGGCGTTCCACTGCATCGCGAGCTCGGCCTCGATGCCGGTGCCCTTGGAGTCCAGCGAGATGACGGTCTTGTGGATCGGGTCCTTGCTCGAGTTGAGATGATCGACGAAGTCGACGAGCCCACCCGCGTAGCAGTAGGTGATCTCGAGGGGCTCCTCGGGGCGCTCATCCCGCAGGCTGATCGCCAGCCCCTTGTTCAAGAACGCCATCTCCTGCAGCCGGCGAGTGAGCGTCTCGTACTTGTAGTCGGTCGTCTCGAAGATCGTGTCGTCCGCCCAGAAGGTGACCGTCGTACCGGTCTTCCTCGTCGACGCGCCCTTGGCCAGCGGTGCGGCTGGCCGGGTGTTCGCATACGGCTGGAACCAGGTGAAGCCCTCGCGGCGGATCTCGACCTCCAGGCGGGTGGACAGCGCGTTCACCACACTCACGCCGACCCCGTGCAGACCGCCGGACACCGCGTAGGACTTACCATCGAACTTCCCGCCGGCGTGCAGGGTGGTCAGCACGACCTCGACCGCCGGACGTTTCTCCGTCGGGTGCTCGCCGACAGGGATACCCCGGCCGTTGTCAGATACTCGCACACCGCCATCGGCGAGCAGCGTCACAGCGATCGTGTCGCAGTAACCGGCAAGCGCCTCATCCACAGCGTTGTCCACAACCTCGTAGACGAGGTGATGCAGACCACGTTCGCCAGTGGAGCCGATGTACATACCCGGACGCTTGCGAACCGCGTCGAGACCCTCAAGAACCTTGATCGAACTTGCATCGTAGGCCACGCGGTATGTCCCCTCGTCCTCAACTGCGAACTACGCGAGAAGCGTCTCCTGATTCTACCTGGCCTCTCTGGCAGGAGGACGCTGGGTGGCCCCTGGTATGCACACAGCGCCACGAACAGCTTTCCATCGAACCCCCATACGCAGGCTTCCTCCGGATGACGCCTCCGGCGCGATCCGGGGACCCGGCGCTCCTGGCTGGCCACCGATCACGGACCGCCGGCCAGGGGCCAGCGAACGGCCTGGTGAATCAGCCGTACGTGTCGCGAGGACCACGCCCGCCGGAGGCCTGCAGAGGGCCGTGCCGCCAGCTGGGCGCGGTCGGGCCCCGGACCACGATCCGGCGCACCACGCCCGGCCCAAGTTCCTTGTGCAAAGTGACCAGCAGCTGCCGGGACAGCAGCCGCAGCTGCGTGGCCCAAGCCGTTGACTCCGCCGCCAGTTCCAGCTCGCCATCACACAGCGAAACCGGGTAGCAGCGCGATGAGATATTCGGGCCGACCAGCGTGTCCCAGCGAGCCAGGACCGTGGCGTCGGTCGCCCGGACCTCCCAGCCACGGTCCGCGAGCATCCGCTGTACCGCAGCGCCGAAAGCGACCGGTTCGGCCCACTCCCGTCCGGGCGCGGCCATTCCGGGCAGGTGCGGACGGCGTCGCGGCTCCCGCCCAGACCGATCGCCGCCATCTGTCCGCTCGGCGTTACGCCTGCCGGGCGCACTCAGCCCAGGACGTCGACCGGACGCCCGAGCACGGGCATCCTCCTTGGCCTGGGCGAGAACAAGACGGGCCAGGTCCGTGCCGCGCAGGGGGGCATGAGCGGCCGCCCACTCGCTATCGGTGCAGTTCTCATCCGGCGACATGGTCCACCCGCCCGTCCACGACTTCGAAACGCGCTCCGGCAAGCGTCACCGGTACGTCCGCGTCGACCGCTGCTGTCACCAGGACCTGCTCGGCTGGCATGACGAGCTCCGCCAGCCGGGCCCGACGGTGCGTGTCGAGCTCGGCGAATACATCGTCCAGCAACAGTACTGGTTCGCGTTGATCATCCCGCAACAGTTCGAATGATGCCAGTTTGAGCGCGAGCGCGAGCGACCACGACTCACCGTGGCTCGCGTATCCCCGTGCTGGCCGGCCGTTGATGAACAGCAACAGTTCGTCGCGATGCGGGCCGACCAGGGTCACCCCGCGTTCGATCTCCTTCGGCCTGAGCCGGGCGAGCTCGGCGAGCATCGCCTCCTCCAGCACGGCCCGGTCGCCCCCGGGCGTGCCGGCAATGGGCTCGCCCGGGATGGAGGCGCTGTGGGCACGGCCGATCAGAGCCTGGTCGGGAAGCCCGGCGAGAACCGTCGAATGGTACTCAAGCCTGGTCAGCGTCACCTCCCCGGCAGCCGAGATCGAGGCCGGGCTCCGAGTCGGCGCGGGGGACGAGGCCACCGCCGAGTAGGCGTTTTCCACCCTGGGCCGCAACGCCTCGACCAGCGCGCCACGCGCCGCCAGCAGTTCGGACCCGTACCGGGCAAGCTGCGCGTCCCAGACGTCCAAGGTACGTAGATCGCTTGTCCGGCCGCCGCGCCGGGCCGCCGCGGCCGTCCGCAGCAACGTCGACCGCTGGCGCAGCACCCTGTCGTAGTCGGCGAGCACACCGGCCAGCCGCGGTGTCCGGGCCACCAGCAGATCATCGAGGAAACGCCGGCGCTCGACCGGGTCACCTCGGACCAGCGCAAGATCCTCCGGGGCGAAGAGCACCATGACCAGCAGCCCCAGGAGGTCACGGGGGCGGCCAAGCGGAACCCGGTTGAGCCTTGCCCGGTTCGCCCGGCCCGGAATGATCTCAAGCTCCACCAGCGCGGCCCGGTCACCCCGCACTATCCGCGCGCGCACGGCCGCGCTCGCCGCGCCCTGGCGAACCAACGGCGCGTCTGAGGCCACTCGATGACTACCGAGCGTCGCCAGATAGCCAACGGCTTCCAACAGGTTGGTCTTGCCCTGCCCGTTGGAGCCGACGAACGTGGTCACCCCGGGCGCGAGCAACAGATCCAGCGCGGGATAGGACCTGAAGTCCATCAGCGACAGGTGCGTGAGATGCACGTCACCCGGACAGCCTGATCGGCATGAGCAGATACCGGTAGTCGGGAACCTCGCCGTCATCAGGTGCCTTGCCGGTGAGGATCGCGGGCTTCTTGGCGGCTTCCTCCGCGTCGTCAGCGCTCGCGAAACCGATGTGGACGACGTCGGACTCCACCGCGTTCAGACCGTCAAGCAGGTACGCCGGGTTGAAAGCGATCGACAGGTCTGGTCCGTCATAGCCGATCGACAGGCTCTCCCGGGCCTGCGCCTCACCACCAGCGCCGGCTTCAAGAACCAGATGATCGGCGGTGAAACCCAGCTGGACCGGAGCGGTACGCGCGGCGACCAGCGCGACACGTTTCACGGCCTCGGCGAACGGGGAGATCTCGATCTGCGCGGTCAACGGCGAGCTGTCCGGCAGCAGCCGCTGGTAGGCCGGGAACGATCCGTCCACCAGACGGGTTGTGGTCTGCTTGTCACCACCGGCGAAACCGGCGAGAGCCTCCCCGGACGGACCCGATCCGAGCGCGATCGCGACCTCCGCTCCCGACCCTGACAACGATTTTGCCGTGTCGCTGAGCGTACGCGCCGGCACCATCGCAATGCCCTCGACCGTTTCGGACGTAGGTCGCCACTTCATTCTCCGGACGGCAAGCCGATAACGGTCCGTAGCGGCCAGCGTGAGAGTCTCGCCATTGATCTCGAGACGGACACCGGTGAGCACCGGCAAGGTGTCGTCCTTACCCGCGGCCACCGCGACCTGGGAGACAGCTCCGGCGAAAGCGGTCCCCTCGATGTGACCGGTCACCGCCGGCATCGGCGGCAACGTCGGGTAGTCCTCGACTGACATGGTCGGCAGGGTGAAACGTGCGCTACCACAGGTAAGTACCACTCGGGCACCGTCGGTTGCCAATTCGATCGGCGCGGATGGAAGAGCTTTGGTGATCTCCGCGAGGAGCTTACCGGATACCAACGCCCGGCCCTCCTCGGCGATCGCCGCCGCTGTCCCGCACTGAGCGGCCACTTCGTAGTCGAAAGCGGCGATCTTCAATGCTGGACCGGTCGCGTCCAGCATAAGACCGGCAAGGACCTGAAGCTGGGAGGTCGCACGGGTCGGCAACGTGCGCGCCGCCCACGCCACGGCATCGGTGAAGTCGTCCCGTTCAACCCGGAACTTCATGATTCGCCCTTCTGGATGGTGCTGTTCGCGTGCACTGAGGCGTTCCAGCATCGCAGGCGTCCGCGCCGGGTGCGTCGCGGGGCTGGCATGGCGGGTCGGGGCCGCTCCGAGGCTGGAGAGCGCGTCGAAGACGGAAAGTGACTGATCAACGATCTTTATCGCGTTATCCCCAGGCCCCACTGGTTCTGGATTGTGTTTTCTGAGAAATGATCTAGTCCGTCGTAATAGTAGGGGCGGTGGATACTGGGGATAACCAGGCCGATCCGCAGCTCAGGGGGCTGATTGAGCGGTGCGGATGCTGTGGGTAACGCTGTGCACAGTGCCGGTGGTTTTCCACCGCCGGTCCGGTTGTCCCCAGCTGTGCCCCCGCTGTACAGAGTTTGTCCACTGTTTGTGCACAGTTTCTGCACAGCCTGTCCCCACTACGCAGCGCTTACGTCGGGGCTTCGCAGCAGTTTGCGGACACGCGGCGGGGGCCGGGATCAGACACGCCTGATCCCGGCCCCCGCTCCCCATATTCCACAGGGTTTTCCACAAGCTGTGCACAAGGCTCCACCGGTACACCGAGGCCGACGCGACCGTCTTCGGCCGCTCTCTACCCCGGATCCGCCCGGCTCATGCCTGTCGTGTCTGTGCCCGGATCCGGTTCGTCAATTCGGTGACCTGGTTGTAGATGGCACGGCGTTCGGCCATGAGCCCGCGGATCTTTCGGTCCGCGTGCATCACCGTGGTGTGGTCGCGGCCACCGAAGTGCTGACCGATTTTCGGCAGCGACAGGTCGGTCAGTTCCCGGCACAGGTACATCGCGATCTGTCGGGCGGTGACCAGGACCCGGCTGCGGGAGGTGCCACACAGGTCTTCCATGGACACACCGAAGTACGTCGCGGTCGCGTTCATGATTGCCGCAGCGGTGATCTCCGGGTCGGTCGCGTCCGGGATGAGATCACGCAGCACGATCTCGGCCAGGGTCCGGTCGACATGGGACTTGTTCAGGCTCGCGAACGCCGCGACCCGGATCAGCGCGCCCTCCAGCTCACGGATGTTGCGCTCGATATGCGTGGCGATGTACTCCAGCACGTCACCAGGGACGGGCAGCCGCTCGGTCGCGGCCTTCTTCGACAGGATCGCGATCCGGGTCTCCAGGTCCGGTGGGGTGACGTCGGTGATCAGACCCCACTCGAACCGGCTGCGCAGCCGGTCCTCCAGCGCGGACAGCTGCTTGGGGGAGCGGTCGGAGGAGATGACGATCTGTTTCTCGGTGTCGTGCAGGACGTTGAAGGTGTGGAAGAACTCCTCCTGCGTCCGTTCCTTGTTTTCCAGGAACTGGATGTCGTCGACGAGCAGCACGTCGATGTCGCGGTAGCGGCGCTGGAAGGCCTGCTGGCGGTCGTCCCGGATGGAGTTGATGAAGTCGTTGGTGAACTCCTCCGAGCTCACGTACTTCACTCGTGACTCTGGGTAGAGCTTCAGGGTGTAGTGGCCGATCGCGTGAAGCAGGTGGGTCTTACCGAGCCCCGAGTCACCATAAATAAACAGCGGGTTGTACGCTTTTGCCGGCGCTTCGGCGACGGCCACCGCGGCCGCGTGCGGGAACCGGTTGCTGTCACCGATAACGAACGTCTCGAACACATACCGGGGGTTCAGCCGGGCCGGTTCGTACGCTCTGGGTGCTGGGTCGCGGCCGAGGCCCGGCGTGATCCGGGCGGCGGGAGGGGCCGTGACCACCGGCTCCGGCAGCATGATCGGCCCGGTCATCGGCTCCGGGTCGGGCAGGTGCTCAACCGTGACGGCGACGCGGATTTCTCGTCCATAGGCTGTGGACAAAGCTGTGGACAGAAACGGTCGGAGGCGGGAGTCGAGCAGGTCCTTGGTGAACTCGTTCGGCGCGGCGAGCAGCGCTGTGTCCTGAACCAAACCGAGTGGACGGGTCAGCCGCAGCCATGCCCGCTGCTGCCCTGACAGGGTACCGTCCGCCACGCCGGCGACAGCCTGTCCCCATACCGCGGACAGATCTGGTTCGCCGGCGGGCACCGGGCCTGCCATGCCGGCGAATGGGCCGGCGCTGAGGTCGGTCACGAGCGAGGCTCCTCCGGACGGTCGGGCGGTCGGGCACCTGATGGATGCGCCCGCCGAGGGGATAGTTCTCCACATGGTCGTCCACAGCTGTGTACGACCATGACACTCCACCCGGTGTGGCGCCCCTCCGGTGCCTCGGACAGCGGTTGTCACCGCCCTTCCCGCCCCAGTGACGCGAGGCTTGATAGTGTCAGGCGTCAGGTTGTGGCGACCATGGGCTGTTCGGTGTGTCCCGTGCCGCCGCTACCGTCCTTGTTGTCCTTTGCCCGTCTGTCGTCCGGAGTCTTCTGTGAGCAAGCGCACCTTCCAGCCGAACAACCGTCGGCGTGCCAAGACGCATGGGTTCCGGCTCCGGATGCGGACCCGTGCCGGTCGCGCGGTGCTCTCGGCCCGTCGCCGCAAGGGCCGTAGCGAGTTGTCCGCCTGAGATTCACCGCGTCGCGATCCTTCCCGCGTCATGCTGCCCGTTCGGAATCGTGTCCGAACCAGGGCCGAGCATGCTCAGGTCGGTCGCGGTGGGCACCGGATCCGCAGCGGTCCGCTTGTTGTCCACAGCCTGGCTGTGGACAACAAGGCTGGCAGCCATCACCCTGTGGATAACGTGAATGCACCGGCCGCTCTTTCTCCCCCACGGGTGGGTTTTGCCGTGGGCCGCAAGGTGGGTAACGCTGTCGTTCGCAACCGGGTTCGCCGGAGGCTCCGCGAGCAGATGCGCGCCCGATTGGATCAGGTACCGCCAGGGACGTTGGTGATCGTGCGTGCTTTACCGGACAGCGCCACCGCATCCTCGGCTGAGCTCGGTCGTGCCCTTGACCGGGCGTTGCGCGAGCGAGCGTCCCGCGGTCGCTCCGGTAGCGCAACCGGGCAGCGGGACAGGCCCGCCGCAGCTGTCGACCGGCACCGTCGATGACTACGGGCACCTGCGGTCTTCTCGTGCTCGGCCTGCTCACGGCGGCTGACCTGGCCGCGGCGACCCACATCGCGGCCACGATCGCGCCGCGGGTGTCTCGTGGTTCTGACGGTACGGTACGCAGCCCACTCGCCTGGCTGCTGCTTACTATGATCAGGATCTATCGGACGGCCTGTTCTGGGCGCACTACAGGCGTCTGCCGCTTCGAGCCGTCCTGTAGCGCTTACGGACTTGAGGCAGTGCGCCGTTACGGGGGGGTCCGAGGCGGTCTGTTGACCGCCTACCGGCTGCTGCGGTGCCAGCCGATGTCCGCTGGCGGCTATGACCCGGTCCCGACGCGCAATGTGGTCCCGACGCGCGACCCGGGCTCGGGTCACGCCCCCAAGCACCCGCACAAGCCGACCGCGTCCCACCCTGGCACGAGGGCCAGCCGTGGCACGAGGGTCTAAGGAGACAGGCCAGTGTTGGATCCCCTCTACCATCTCGCGGCACACGCGATCGTCTTCTTCCACGGTGGCTTCGGGCCGATCTTCGGTCAGGACAGCTTCTTCGCGTGGTCGTTCTCCGTTGTCCTGCTGGTGGTCTGTGTCCGTATCCTGATCTTTCCTCTGTTCGTCCGGCAGGTGAAGTCGCAGCGGACGATGCAGCTGATGCAGCCCAAGATCAAGGAAATCCGGGAGAAGCACGGGCATGACAAGCAGCGGATGAACGCTGAGATCATGGCCTTGCAGAAGGAGCATGGCAACCCACTGCTCGGCTGTCTGCCGATCGTGTTGCAGATCCCGCTGTTCATCTCGTTGTTCCATGTGTTCAGCCATCTTCAGCCGGTGATGCGGCCGGGCGGCGTGCTGGAGTGGGCGCCCCGGGTGGGGCTGTCCGCCCATCAGGTACAGCAGATCGCCGAGGCCAAGCTGCTCGGTGTCTCACTGTCGACCTCGTTCACCTCGTCATCGAGCTTTCTCGACTTCGTCCAGGCCAACGGGACGAACGTCAAGATTTTTGCGGTCGTCCTGATCCTGCTCATGGGCGCGACCACGTTCCTGACCCAGAAACAGATCATGGCGCGGGCCGGGTCCGTTGACCCGCAACAGGCGATGGTCCAGAAGGTGCTGCTTTACGGCTCGCCGGTGATGCTGGCGGTGTTCGGCTTCCGCTTCCCGATCGCTGTCCTGCTCTACTGGCTCACCACCAACCTGTGGAGCATGGGCCAGCAGTTCTTTGTCATCAAGAAGATGCCGCCGCTGCTGCCGCAGACGGCGAACGGGCGCGTGCCCGGCACCCGGGTGGAGACCGGCAATGCCAAGGGCAAGACGCTCGAGCCGCCGGCGCGGCCCGCGCCCGGCGCACGCCCGGCGCCCGGTGCCCGTCCCACGGCGAAGGCCAAGAACCGTCCCAAGCCCACCGCGGACGCGTCGGCCACGGATTCCTCCGCGGATCCCTCGCCCGCGGCATCCCTGACCAAGGGCACGAACAAGTCCACCGGCAAGGCTCCGCCCGGCACCCGTTCGCCCGGAAGCAACGGGCGGCCTTCCACGGTGGCTGGCAACCCGGCTGGCAGGGTGTCGCCAGCGGCCGAGAACGGTTCCGTCCAGGACAACCGGACGGTGCCGGACGGCGAGGCCAAGACCCATTCGGCGGGTGCACCCGGGGTGGCGGCTGGCGCACGGCGTCCCCCCGGCGGTTCCCGTCCCGCCAAGCGGCGCGGGAAGGGCGGGCGGCCCGGGGGGCGGCGTTGACCGGCTCCCGCGGCCATCGGATTCCCGCCCGCCGGACCTCCGGCAACAGACGTCTACCCTCGAAGGAGCTGTTCTGATGACTGGTTCGGCACCCGAGCTGACCGCCGACAGCGCTGGGGCTACCGAGGGCGGTGACCCGGTTCCGGCCCCGGCCCCGGCCGCTGAGACGCCGGTGAACGGTCGGCAGCGTATCGCCGATCTGGAGCAGGAGGGCGAGATCGCGGCGGACTATCTGGAAGCTCTGCTCGACATCGTGGACATGGACGGTGACCTCGACCTCGACGTGGAGGGGGAGCGGGCTGTCGTCGCCGTCGTAGGGGAGGGCCTGGAGCTCCTGGTGGGTGCCCGGGGGGAGACACTGGAGGCGTTGCAGGAGCTCACCCGGCTCGCGGTGCTCCAGAAGACCGGCGTTCGCAGCCGGCTCATGTTGGATGTCGGTGGTCACCGTGCCCGGCGCCGTGCCGAACTGCGAGAGCTCGCCACAGCGGTCGCCGCGCGGGTGCGGGCCGGCGGCCAGCCGGAGAAGCTGAAGCCGATGACGCCGTTCGAGCGCAAGGTCGTTCATGACCTCATCGCGACGCTGGACGGTGTGGCCAGTGAGTCCGAAGGGGAAGACCCCCAGCGCCGGGTGGTCATTCTCCCCGCGGGCTGACTGCGTTCCTGTCCGCCTGTCCGCCGTGATCCGCCGAACATGGCAGACAGGCGGTGTGTCGCGTCCGCTCCTGGCGTTGCGCTGAGAGCGTGTGTGAGATCGGGCTTTCGATCAGTGAGCCGCGGCCAGGCGGCCCCTGGCAAGGCGGAAGGCCGAAGCGATACCGGATGAGTTGTCTCGGTGTGGCCGACAACGCGGCCAGGGGCACCTGGGCGCGGTGAGCCGGAATGACGATCTCAAACAGCGCTCCCGGCCTGGACCCGGCCTGGACGGCGGCGGCGTTCGCGCGTGGCTGGTCGACCAAGGCCGGCGGCGCGCTCCACGGCCGCGGCCTCGGGCTCGCCCTGCTCCAGCAGGTTGTGGCCAGGTACGGTGGCCGGATTGATGTCACCAACGACCGCGGAGCGGTCTTCACCGTCCGCCTCCCGCTCGAACCGGTCGTGGTGGAGGTCGCTGACGTCGTCGGTATCTCCCGTGTCACGGCCAGGCGCTACCGTGAGCACCTCACCGGCCAGCACCTCACCAGCCGGACGCGGCGTTACGGTACTACCGGCCGGCCCCCGAGTCCCGCTATCGCTGGACAAGCCGGTGAACAGACCCTGCGGTGCGTTGGCCGCGCTTCCCGCACCAGCCGTTCCGGCCTTCCGCGAGGCTTCCCGATCCGGGCAGCGAGGATGCTGGTCGCATGGTGCCTGTGCCCGGCCCGCCGGCCGTTGCTCGTGACGTCTTCGGAGACGCTTTTGACCTCGCCTGTGTGTATGCCGACATCCTTGTCTCGGCCGGCGTCGAACGCGGACTGATCGGTCCTCGTGAGACCGATCGGATCTGGGATCGTCACCTGTTGAACAGCGCCGTGGTCGAGGAGGCGGTCGGACCAGCAAGCACCGTGGTGGACGTGGGGAGCGGCGCCGGCCTACCCGGGATTCCCCTCGCGCTCGCCCGTCCGGACATCAGGGTGACGCTTCTTGAGCCGATGCAGCGCCGGTGCGTCTTTCTGCACGAAGCGGTGGCGAGGCTCGGACTTGAGGGGCGGGTCACGGTTGTCCGGGGACGCGCGCCCAACATTGGCACTACCGTGGAAGGCCACGAGTTTGATGTTGCCGTCGCAAGGGCTCTCGCGCCTCTGGGACGGCTGGGCGCGATGCTCGTGCCGATACTGGGACCGGGCGGTGTCATGCTTGCACTGCGCGGTTCGCGCGTTGTCGAGGAGTTGTCGGTCGCGCGAGGTGAGCTGGATGCCCAGGGCTGGTGCGAGGTGGACGTCGTGAAGTGCGGAGTCGGGCGGCTTTCGGAGCCGGCCACCGTGTTGCGCGCCGTTTGCGGCACACCTGAGCCTGGGCGCCGGCAGGGAAGTAGGAAAACGCGTGAAGCACGGCGAGAACGGGAAGCGCAGCGTGCACGTGGACACTCACGTTCCACGTGAAACAGCGTCGCGGGGAAGCAACACGTCCATGGGTGCGGGACGGACCGCGCGTCGGTCCTCGGCTCCACCGTTGGACTCTCATGATCCATCCACCCCTATCGGAGCGGCGGCAGCGGCGGCAGTGGAAGCCTTGACCATGGAACGACGACGGCCGTTTCCGCGGCCTACCCGACGGCGCATCATTACGGTGGCCAACCAGAAGGGCGGGGTCGGGAAGACCACCACGACAGTGAATCTCGCGGCCGCCCTGGCCATGCACGGATGCCGGGTCCTGTGTATCGACCTGGACCCCCAGGGAAACGCGTCGACTGCTCTCGGCGTTGACCACCGGTCCGGTGTCCCATCCATTTACGAGGTTCTGCTCGGGGATCGGCCACTTGACGAGGTCGTGGTGCAGTCCGCCGAATCCGAGGGCCTGTACTGCGCTCCGGCCACCATCGACCTCGCTGGCGCCGAGATCGAACTGGTTTCGGTGGTGGCGAGGGAGACTCGCCTGCGGCGGGCGATTGCCGGGCTTAAGCAGGATGTCGACTACATCATCGTGGACTGTCCCCCGAGCCTTGGGCTCCTCACGGTCAACGCGCTGGTGGCGGCCAAGGAACTACTGATCCCCATCCAGTGTGAGTACTACGCGCTCGAGGGTCTCGGACAGCTCCTCCGCAACGTCGAACTCGTGCAGGCCCACCTCAATCCGGATCTGCGTCTGTCCACCATCATCCTGACCATGTACGACTCGCGGACGCGGCTGGCGGACCAGGTCGTCCACGAGGTCAAGGAGCACTTCGGGCCCCGTGTACTGGGCACGACCATCCCGCGTAATGTGCGGATCGCCGAGGCGCCGAGCTACGGCCGGTCGGTCCTGACTTACGACCCTGCCTCGCGGGGATCATTGTCCTACCTGGCCGCCGCGCGCGAGCTTGCCGAGCGAGGCTTCGAGCCGAATGGGGTGGGACTGTGACAGTGCGCAGGGGTGGACTGGGGCGAGGCTTGGGAGCGCTGATCCCGACCGCCATGGACGGCGCCGACATCGGCATCGACAGCGGTTTCGGGCTGAGGACCGGGCCGACGCCGGTTCATGGCGCGACCTTCCGGGAGATCGCGGTCGACTCGGTCACGCCGAATCCCCGTCAACCGCGGACGCATTTTGATGAGGAGACGCTCGAGGAGCTGGCCGCGAGCCTGCGTGAAGTCGGTCTGCTCCAGCCCATAGTCGTCCGCGAGATCATGCCTGGGCGCTACGAGCTGGTCATGGGAGAACGGCGATGGCGGGCATCCCGGCTCGCGGGCTTCAGCCAGATTCCCGCCATCGTGCGGGACACCACTGACGACGCCATGCTCCGGGACGCGCTGCTGGAGAACCTGCACCGCCAACAGCTCAACCCCCTTGAGGAAGCGGCGGCATACGAGCAGCTCCTGCGTGACTTCGGCGCCACTCACGAGGAGCTTGCCGGGAAACTCGGCCGGTCGCGATCCCACGTCACCAACATGATCCGGTTGCTGGGTCTGCCGCCGGCGGTCCAGCGCCGGGTGGCAGCCGGGGTGCTTTCCGCGGGCCATGCTCGGGCTCTGTTGTCGCTGGTGGATCCTGATTCGCAGGATCGCCTCGCCACCCGTATCGTCGCCGAGGGCCTGTCCGTCCGGGCTGTCGAGGAAATCGTGGCGCTGGGCGAGGAGGGGCCGCGCAAGACGGTTCCCCGTGCTCCCCGGGTTGTTCCCCCCGTTCTGGGCAAGTTCGCCGCCCGCCTGTCCGACCGTTTCGACACCCGCGTGAAGGTTGACATGGGCCGCGGCAAAGGAAAGATCACTGTGGAGTTCGGGAGCATCGAGGACCTGGAGCGGATCGTCGCGGTGATGACGGCCTCGGAAGCGGAATCAGGATCCGCGGTGGAATGAGCGGCCGCGTGCTGTCCGGCCGATCGCCGGGGCTACCGAAAGTCCGTCGTGGATTTTTCGGCTCGCTCCGCGAGCTGGACAGCCACGCCACGCGCAGCCGCGGCGTTCTGGTTGGGGCCGCCTGCCGCGGGCAGCCTCAATCCGGGCGTTTCACGTGGAACATCGCCGGTTGATTGCGCAAAATGATCATTTAATGTCGCGCCGCGCCGGTCGGTTTCTGGATCATCGGCCGAGCTCCGCCCGGTTCAGGGTGCACCGATCTCACTGGGACTACCTGTCCGATCCGCGCCCCGCGTCATGCCGCCGGGCTGGGAACGAGCAGCTGCGGGGCTGATCGGCTGGCCCGTGACGTTGTCCGTCTCACCTCCTGCCACGTTTCGAAAAAGATCCACATTGGATGCCTTAACCTGGTTGCGTGAGGGATGTCAGTGGTGACGTTGACGCTGGAACTCTGGCCACCTGGAACGTTGTGCTATGAGCCGTCGCATTGCCAACATCACTCTCGACAATATTGACGACATGCCGCGGCGCTGCCGCCGCTGCGTTTTCTGGGAGCTGGACCCGGTCGCCCGCAGCCGAGCGGAGGAGGCCGGAGGCACCGAGCTGGAGAAGGAAGCGTGGGTCTCCTCGGCACTCCTCGAGTGGGGCAGCTGCGGGAAGATTATTTATGTGGACGGCGCCGCGGCCGGGTTCGTGATGTTCGCACCGCCGGCGTACGTGCCCCGGTCGGTGGCCTTCCCGACGAGTCCCGTCAGCCCGGATGCCGTGCTTCTTATGACTGCGAAGATCCTGGATGACTTCGTCGGGCAGGGCCTGGGACGTGTCCTCATCCAGTCGGTAGCCAAGGACGTGGTGCGTCGTGGCTTCCGCGCTGTTGAGGCCTTTGGGGATCTGCGGGGCGAGGGAACTCGGTGCGTTGTGCCCGCCGAGTACCTGCTTGCCGTCGGTTTCAAGACGGTCCGGCCGCACCACCGTTGGCCACGGCTACGGCTTGAGGTCAAGAACGCCGTGAGCTGGCGCGAGGAGGTCGAGGTCGCGCTTGAGCGGCTGCTCGGTTCGATGGCGCCGGAGGGCATGCTGCGCCAGGTCGGCAGCACCGCCGGAACAGCGCCCGCGGGCTGACCGTCCCCTGCTGGCAGCTGTTTTTCCGGGCGGGCCTCCGAGGGGGGATGGCCGACAGGGGATGGTTGTGCTGACCCGGCGGCGGGCTGCGCGCGTGGCCGTGCGCATGGCCGTGCGCGAGGTCTCAGCGGACCGTACGCGAGGCAAGTGTCGGTACCCGTAGCTGTCCTGTGGGTGGGTCGAGATCCGGAGGCAGGAACAGGCGCTGTACCGCGGCGAGGATGCCCTCGGCGACGGTGGCCCGAAATTCCGGCGACTCGAGCGCCGCGGCGTCGTGCGCGTTCGTGAGGTAGCCCAGGTCCGTGCGGATGGTCGGCATCAACGTCCGCCGCAGGAGCTCCCAGGTCTTGGCATGGGTGCGGCAGTCGACGAGATCAGTGCGTGATACGAGTTCCTTCTGTACAAGTCCGGCCAGCCGTTCACCCACGGCTGATGATCCTCGGGCGTGGCCATAGTAGTAGGACGACACCCCCTGCGCCCACGGGGATCTGCCCGCGTCCACATGCAACGACAGGAGAAGGTCGGCGCCGATTTCGTTCGCCCGATGCGCACGTTCAGAGTCGTCCGGCGACTCGTGCGGACCATGCAGGAGGTACGCCTCCAGTCCCGAGGTCAACAGCCGTGCCTCGAGCCGAGAGGCAAGGTCGGCCATGAGGTCACGTTCGCACAGATTCCCGACGGTGACCCCCGGATCTTCTCCGCCGTGCCCGGGGTCGATCGCGACCACGACGCCGAGCAGGGAGGGACCCCGCTGGAGCAGTCGCACGGACTCCCGAAGCACGTCCGGACGGCCTCCGACAACGGTTCGTTCCAGCTTCTTCAGCTCCCGGAGCGTCAACGGTCCGCAGCGGCCATCCGGCTCCAGTCCCCGGTTGTGCTGGAAGTCCTTCAGCGCCGTCTCCGTTTGCGAGCTGAAGATGCCGTCCGCCCGCCCTACGTCGAATCCCATGTTCGACAGCCGTTCCTGTAGCGCTGCCACATCGTCTCCGATAAGGGGATGGTTGATGCTGTGGTACAGCAGGCGGTCGCCGAGTTTGCGACGGGCTTCGTCCAGCACCCGGAAGGTGTCCGGGCCGATGACGCCGTCCGCGGACAGGCCTCGGCTCTGTTGAAACGCGCGGACGGCGTCATCCAGGGCCTCGTCGAACAGGGACCCGTCGGCCGGTGCCGGATCGGGCCTGCGTGTGTCGGCAGGGTCCGTGACCTGGGCCCCCGGCTGGGCGAAGGAGCTACGGTCGCGCAGTCTCCGGTCTTCCGGAGGCACCGGCGATGTGGCTGGCTGGCGTGGCGCGGCCGGCAGGAACGACAGGGAGATCAATGCGGCGCGTACTTCGATGACGGAGGGATCACGGTCGCCGAGACGCAGCAGTCTCGTCCCACGGTTACCACTCGGATCTACTGACGGACGGGTCACGGGGACACAGGCTAACCCCGGATAGCGGTGAAGCCGCTATCCGGGGACCCTGAGTTCTCCCGAATGAAGATCTAAAAACGGGTTCTCAGATGTAGGCGGAAAGATCTCGCAGAAGAGCCGCTTTCGGCTTCGCGCCGACGATGCTCTTGTCCAGCTCGCCGTTCACGAAAACCGCCATGGTGGGTATTGACATAATTTGGTACTTTCGGGCAATCTGTGGGTTTTCGTCGATGTTGAGCTTGACGACGCGCAGTTTGTCGCCATGCTCGGCCGCGATCTCCTCCAGAACCGGAGCGATCATCTTGCACGGCCCGCACCACTCCGCCCAGAAGTCGACCAGGACGGGCACGCTGCTTCCCAGGACCTCATCAGCGAATGTGCTGTCGGTGACGGGCTTGGTTATCCCTGCCATGATGATCTCCTTTTGATCGTTGCTACCGGGATGGCGTCAGGACGACGCCACCGGATCAGGCCTTTAGAGCGTGTGTGAGATCGGGCTTTCGATCAGTGAGCCGCGGCCAGGGGGCACCTGCGCCCGGCAATAGGGGACGCGGCGTCGCGGGGCCAGGGCACGCACCTCGCGTCATCGCTCCCCGTCCATCGCCGCGCGACGCACGGGTACCCCGGCTCGCCGGCCGTCACCCACCACCTCTGATGGCTCCCTCCGCCGCCTCGCGATGCCCGCACCCCAGCTCCGCTCATTGATCCACACCATGTTGCCGGGCGCTCCTACGGCGCGACAGCCTCCGCGGGTACCCGCGGTATGGGTTCGCCGCCGTCTTCCCGCGCGGCCAGCCAACGCTCCGCGTCCAGCGCCGCCGCGCAGCCGGTGCCCGCCGCTGTGATGGCCTGCCGGTAGATGTGGTCGACGACGTCGCCGCAGGCGAAGACACCCGGAAGGCTGGTGCTGGTCAAAGGGTGGTCCACCATGATGTACCCGGCGTCGTCACATTCGAGCTGCCCGCGGACAAGCTCCGACCGGGGCTCGTGGCCGATGGCGACGAACAGGCCGGTCGCTGGGATCTCCGCGGTCTCCCCCGTGATGGTGTCGCGCACCTGGATGCCGGTGACCTTGTCCTCGCCGCGGATGGCCACGACCACCGAGTTCCAGCGAAAGCGGATCTTAGGGTTGGCTTTGGCGCGTTCCTGCATGATCGCGCTTGCCCGCAGCCGGTCCCGGCGATGGACGATCGTCACGGACTGGGCGAAGCGGGTCAGGAACGTTGCCTCCTCCAGCGCCGAGTCACCGCCGCCGACGACGACGATGTCCTGATTCCTGAAGAAGAACCCGTCACAGGTCGCGCATGCGGACACGCCGTGCCCAAGGAGGCGGGCCTCGTCCGCGATGCCCAGCATGCGGTAGGACGAACCGGTGGCGATAATCACGGTGCGGGCCAGGTGGGTCTCATCCGCCACGGTTATGATCTTTGGGTCAACCCGCAGGTCGACCGCGGTGACGTCGTCGGCCACGAGCTCCGCGCCGAACCGTTCGGCCTGGCCGCGGATGTTCTCCATGAGTTCGGGGCCTTGGACGCCCTCGGGAAAGCCCGGGAAGTTCTCCACCTCTGTCGTGGTCATCAGCGCGCCTCCGGCTGAGACGGCCCCCTCGAAGACCAGCGGGCGCAGGTTCGCGCGTGCCGTGTATATCGCCGCGGTATAGCCGGCCGGGCCGGATCCGATGATCACGACGTCGTGCACATCCGGACTGTTCGATCCATTCCCGTTGCTCTGCGCGGTCACATCTCCACCTGTCCTTTCAGGTCGCCGACGGCTGCCGGCGAGGCCGTGCGCATGCCACAACCGTTCCGCCGCACACCCGATTCCCGGGGAATCGGTCACACTCCGGCTCGGCCCGGTCAGGAGCGTAAGGACATCATCGCGCCGGTAGCGACCGAGAAAAGAGCATTACTGGGAGGCGGTTGTGCTGTACCACAGGGCTGCCGCCAGGTTGGTGACGCTGCACCGTTCGTCGAGCACGATCACTCGGAGCCGGTC
Organism: Protofrankia sp. CiT1; assembly: GCF_917627335.1. Taxonomy (NCBI): domain Bacteria; kingdom Bacillati; phylum Actinomycetota; class Actinomycetes; order Frankiales; family Frankiaceae; genus Protofrankia; species Protofrankia sp. CiT1. The sequence goes on from NZ_CAKJTP010000050.1 coordinate 21,704, forward strand.
GGCGGCGGTCGGGACGGACAGGACGACCAGGACGGCTGGCTGGCCGTTGAAGGTCACCAGATCGAGGGCCGCGATGCTCCCGCCTATCTGCGTGGCCAGGCTGAGATAGCACAGGCGCAGATCAGGCCGGGTCAGTTCGGTGATGACAGCGGCGACCGCGGTGGATGGGCCGGCCGTGGCGGCGTCATATGCACGCAGCGGTGCCCGCAACGTGCCCGGTATCCGCCCGGTTACCAGATCGAGCGCGTGCTGGGGAATTTCGGCCATGCTCACCGGGTGTCCGGTGTGCGCGAGGATGGCGGGCCCGGCCGCGTCCGAGACCGGCGCGGACGCGGCCTCACCGGCGGACCTGTCTCCCGCGTCCGCGCCGGGAGCCCGCGCCGGCAACGGTGTCGTCAGTGGTGCTGGCAACTCGCCGCCGCTCGCACTGGCCACGCTCTGGCCGGGCTGGCGGGCCAGCGCCACCATGAGGCCGACCATGCCCACAACAATGATCAGACAGGTCGCCGCCGTGAACCAGGCCGGGATCCGCGTGGGCCGGCTGCTGAGCCGGCTGCTGAGCCGGCTGCTGAGCCGGCCGTGGATGCGGCCTGGATGCCGGCCCGGTCGCCATGAGCCGGATGGGGGCGGTTGCCCGGCAGCCGAGTCGCGGCCGCCGGGCAACCGGCCGTTCCGTTCCGAAACCAGAGTGGCGCGCAGCCTTTCAGCGACATCCTCAGGCATGGTCACCGACGCGAGCGCCGCCAGATCCCGGCGCACCCGCCGCAGCGCGGTCACGGTTTCGCGGCACTGCGGGCAGGCTCCGATATGCAGCGCCACGCCGGATGACGAACCGTTGCCGTCGACGTCGGCGTTGCCCTCGGCGTAGGCGTCGAGGCGCTCAACATCCGGATGTTGATCAGCTATCATTGCCGATCACCTCCTCCGGCCGCTTCGGACGCATTAACGTGCCTGCTCTCACTGACGGAATCGAAGGCCGCAGGGTTCCCGGGACACAGGTAGTCGAGCATTACAGCCAGTTTTGCGCGCCCTCGCGCGCACCGGCTTTTCACTGTGCCCACCGGCACCGCGAGCAGCGTGGCGGCGTCCGCGACCGAATGCCCCTGGACGTCGACGAGTACCACGGCGAGCCGCAGTGCCTCCGGCAGCTGGCCAAGCGCGGCGTGGATGGCCAGCCGGGTCTCGCCCTCAGCGATGACATCGCGTGGTTCGGCCAGTTCGCCCCTGCCGTCCGCGGGCAATGGGACCTGCGGTCGGGCCGCACGGCGGCGCAGCCTGTCCAGGCAGGCGTTGACCACGATGCGGTGCAGCCACGTCGCCACCGACGCTTCCCCCCGGAAGGCGGCAGCACCCCGGCAGGCCGAGAGCATGGCCTCCTGGACGGCGTCAGCGGCGTCCTCGCGGTCCCGCAGCATGCAGACCGCGACCGTCCACAGGCGGTTGCCGTGGGCCTGAACCAGCGCGGCGAACGCCTCCGGGTCCCCGGCGGCGTGCCGGCGGAGCAGCTCCTGATCCCGCCTGGTCCGGTCCGTCGCCGGGACGGGCGCGGCGTCGTCGATGTCCACCGTGAACGGCTCGGCCGCAGGCGGCTCGGAAGAGGTCATGGGACGACGTGCGGGTGGGCCGCGGCTTCAGGAGTGGAAGGACATGTCGACGATCGACCCCTTGAATCGTCCGTCGGAGACCGTCGGCAGTTTGGTCAGCCACACAACCCAGTACCGGTGGGTACCGGCCGCGGCCGGTACCGGCACGTCGGCTGTGCCGGCCGCGGCGGTGGTCTCGCCGACGACGACCGGATAGCTGTTCACGTCGTTGACGACCGCGTCGCCGGCCCGCAGCTCGAACGAGGTTGGACCGCCGCCAAATGTAACTGTCATTTTACGAATAGTGACAGGCTGGCCGAAGTCCAGCCGAAGACCTACCCCGGACTTGGGGAGTCCGCCGAACTGCCTGCCGTCGGTGTTGTTGTAGCCACTCGTCGTCCAAGCCGTGGCGGCGTTCCCATCCACCGCCTTCGGCGCTTCGCTGTTGTTCTCGTCGCCGTCCGTCCCCTGGGGGTCGAACGCGGTGGCGGTCGGGGGCGGGAGAAGGACACCTACCGGAGTGGTCGGTGACGCGGTCGGCCCCGGCGGGGCCGGGGTTTTCTGCTGCGGTTGCCGGGTCAGCACGATCGCCGCAACAATGATCAGAGTAAGGGTGATCAGCAGCGCGACCATGATTGCCAGGACGCGGCGTGGTGAGGCGAAGGCTCCCTGGCGGTAGGGCGAGCCGTACTCGCCGCGGCGCCGGGCCGCGCCGCGCTGCCGCGCGGGCAGTCGGCCCAGGCCTCCGCCCGGATAGGCACCGTTGTCGAGACGGCCGCCACTGACCGGATAGGCGCCCCCGTCGTTGCCGCCGCGGTACCCGCCGCTCGCGTGACCGCCGGTTGGGCCCACCCCGGCAGCGTCCGCCGCGTACCCGGCAGTGGCGTACCCCGAGGTGATGGGCCCGGGAGTCATGGCCCGGGTCATCGGCGGCTCGTCGTCGATGCGGACCCGGCCGAGGTCCAGGGTGCCTTCGGGTGGCGCGATCTCCTCGAGCGCCTCGGCGAGCTCCGCGGCGGATGCGATCGGCGGGCGGCTCGCCCGATCGTCCCCGAGGACGGCGAGGGTGAGCGCGTCGAGGTTCCGCGGCACGCCCGCCCGGACCTGGCGCGGTGAGCATGTCCGTCCGTCACTGGTACGCGGGGCCGTGGGCAACCCGCATTCGCGTTTCAGTGGCCACCGTCCGGTCAGCGCCGAATACAGCAGACCACCCATTGCCCGGACATCGTCAGTGGCGAGGTCGGCCGAGTCAGCCCATGGCTCGGCCTGGCTGTGGGCGCCCTTCTCCAGCGCGGCGACGACGGAACCGGTGCCGAGGTCGACCACCTTGACCATGCCGTGCCCGGAGATGATGACATCGCTGGGCCGCAGGTCGCCGTGGTGGATGCCACGCTCGTGCGCGGCGGCCAGTACCCGCGCGACGGCCAGCATCACCGTGGCGGCCTGGTCTGGCCGCAGCGGGCCTTCGGCGGACAGCGTCTGCAGGGAGACGCCTTCCACCCATTCACTCACCACGTAGGACACCGGGCCGGTGTCGGTAGTGGTCGAGGTGGCGTCGTAGGTCGACGCCGCGCCCGGATGAACCAGCCGGCCGGAGCCGATGGCGGCGGACAGCAGCATCTCGGCGGCTCGATCACGTGCCGCAGCCGCGGAGTCACGCGCATCCGGCTTGGAGTGCTGCACCACGCGGACGGCAACGGAACGGGCGAGGATGCGGTCGTCGCCACGCCACAGGGTGACCGGACCACGTGTGTGCATCACTGACAGCAGCTGGTACCGGCCGTCCAGCATGGTCTTGATCGGCAGCGTGTCAGGCCCCGGCGGCGGCATTGGGCCGGTCTCGTCCGGAGGCTGCGGGGAGGAAGCGGGTACAGCCATGGTATCGGCCCCGCGGGTCGAGCTGCTCGTCACATCTTCATTGACGTCAGCCAACGGCGGTCGGTTGTGCCCGTCGACCACTGTGCCTCCGTCATCACCGGCGCGCCCGGCTGTCGTAGCCGGATGCGGCCTGTTCAGTGTACGAGTCTCCGGCCTGGCGATCGGTGATTGCACCAGTCGCGATTGGGATCAGTGCGCCGATCGGGAACCGAACCGACCACGAACGGTCGTGACAAGCGCCGCCATCTCCGCCAGTCGCATCCTGACAATAGCCGTGAGATAGATCATAACCCCAACCGCACAGGCGAGGAGCACACTTACGCCGGATCCGAGCCAGCCAGTACCGATGATCACGCGCACTCCCCAGGCAACCACGGCCGCCAGCACCGCGCTCAGGCCTCCGGCGATGGTCACCTGGGTGAGCATGCGAGAGATCCGCCCGCCGTCGATGCCGTCGAGACGGGCCCGCAACAGCGTGGACGACGCGGCGACACCTACCAGGTAGGAAGCGGCAAAGGCGAGCGCCAGCGCAACCGGGCGGTGTTTCTCGGGCAGCAGCGAGCTCAGCGCAAGCGCACAAACGATATTGGTAGCCACGACGCCTACGTTGATCAGCGCGGGTGTACGGCTGTCCTGATGGGCGTAGAAGGCACGCAGCTGCACCTGGAACAACGAGAACGGCACCAGGGCGACGGCGAAGGCCGAGAGGGTGTCGCCGATCCGCAGGGCGCCGGCGTAGCTCACGGCGCCGTGATTGAAGACCGTGACCGCGATCGGGCGTCCCAGCGCGAGCAACATGAGCGCCGCGGGCACGATCACGACCGCGGCCAGGCGCATTCCGGTGGAAAGATCTTGACGGACGAGGTCGCGCCGATTGTCGGCGGCATGCGCGCTCATCCGTGGCAGTAGCGCTGTGATCACTGATACGGCGATGATTGCGTAGGGTAGCTGGAAGATCTGATATCCGTACGTGTAGACGGTATATGCCGTTGCGGAGCTGGACAGCCGCACAATGACCAGGTACCCGATCTGGCTGACCGCCACGTAGAGCAGCGTCCAGCCGGCCAGGCGTACTGCCTGGCGCAGCCCCGGGTGGGACAGATCCAGCCGCGGCCGGTAGCGGAAGCCGACCGCCCGCAGCGACGGCAACAGGGCGAGCGTCATGATCACAACACCGAGGGTCGTACCGGCGGCCAGCACCGTGACCTGGGCATCGCTGATCCCGCCGACCGTGGGCGGCCTCGGTCCGGGCACGAGGACGAACGCCGCACAGGTGACTATCACGATCAGGTTGTTGAGCACCGGCGCGAACATCGGCGCGGCGAACGACTGCCGTACGTTGAGGATCGCCCCGATCGTGGCGCCCAGGCCGTAGAAGATCACCTGTGGCAGGAACCAGCGCAGGAACGTCACGGCGAGATCACGCTCAGCGCCGCCGGCGGCGAGATAAGCGCTGACGATGAGCGGGGCGGCCACCATCGCGACCAGCACCGCCCCACCGAGCGCCAGCACCACCAGGGTGAGCAGCGAGGAGGCGAACGCCTCGCCCCGGTCGGGGTCGTCCTTGGTGGCCCGGACGAGTACCGGCACGATGACGCTGGACAGCACTCCGCCGAGCAGCAGATCGTAGAGGATGTTCGGGGTCGTGTTGGCGACGTTGTAGGCGTCCCCGGCCGCGCCTGTGCCGATGGCCGTCGCGATCGCCACTGTCCGCAGGAACCCCGAGGCCCGGGAGGCGACCGTGCCGATTGCCATGGTCCCGCTGGCTCGGCCCAGGGTCATCGCACCGCGTCCGCTGGACTTTTTCGGCTGCTCGCCGGTCTGCCGGCCGGGTCCGGCCGGGTATGTTTCCCGTTCCGGTGGGAGGCGCCGGGGT
>NZ_CAKJTP010000050.1:27436-28956 GCF_917627335.1 Protofrankia sp. CiT1
CCGGTCGGCTGTCCGGTCGGTGGAGCACCGATGGGGCCGGCTGTCCGCACCGTCGGCCCGGCGGGATCGAAGCCGGGCCGTCTGCGGTGCCGGGCGGGCGGTTTCCTGGTCTCGTCTCCGGGTCCGGCCGTCACCACCGTGCTCCTTCGTTCCTGGTGGTTCCCTGCTTCCTGACGGTTGCCTGTCTCCTGACGGTATTGGTCGCGCGGATGAGCCGTTCCAGATCGTCGTTCCGGTACTCGTCGTTCCGGTGCGCGCTTTCCCCGCGCTCGCTGGCCCGCGGGTCGCGTCCGGCAGCATCGGGAAGCAGCCGGCGGGCGCATTCCAGCGTGTCCGGATCATCTCCGCTATCCGGGTCATCCGGGCTCCCGGGCATCGGTAGTGACCGTGATCCCGATACTGATGCCGGCCTCGCCGCAGCCGCAGCCGCAGCCGGGACAGGGGCGGCTGGCGGAGGCGGTCCGCCGGGCGGCTGACGGCGCAGGACCCGCAGCCGCTGGACCAGCCGGATCGCCACGGCGAGCACGAGGACCGCCAGGGAACCGCCAGTGATCGCCACCGCGATGACCCCGAAGACCGTCGACTTCACCAGCACCCGCAGCGGCGGGTCGGCCGACAGCGGCCGTCCGGCGGGGGTGAGGATCTGGATGTTCACCGGGAACGTACCGGCGCCTTCAGCATTGACGTCGACCTCGACCTGCTCCTTCTGGAGAGGAGGCACTGTAAGTGCCAATTTGCTTGCTGATCGTAGCCGTGAGTGGTCCGTGGAGGCCAGGGACAGAACCACGCTGACGGTGAATGTGGTGTTGTTCTCCAGAGTGACCGGAACCTTGCCATGCTTGCTTGTCAGCGAGACGCTCCGGGACGCGACTATCCGGACGCCGTCCCGCAGGGCGCGTACCGCACCGGCGACACCCGCGCTCAGGGTGTCCGCGCCGTCCGTGCCGGCGCCGCCGGCACGCCAGGCGACGGACTCGGTGGCGGTGAGTGTGTTCTCCATCGCGTCTATGCCGGCGGCGACGCAGTTGCGTATGCCAGATGGCCCCGAGCCCGGTGGGCAAAGGACGGACTTGAGGGACTGCACCTGGCTACGCAGATCTTCCGCGGCAATCATCCGGCTGGCCGGCAGCTCGGCTGCCCGTGCCCAGGCCGGGTAGCCGAGAGGGCCGCGTTCGCCGTTCGCGGCTGCCGGCCCCGCCGGTGGTGTCCAGGCCAGGGGCACCGGCCTGGAAAACGGGGTCGACAGGCCGCCCAGCACCTTCTGCGCCCAGTCGGCCGGTGGGTCCCAGTAACGCGGCAGCGCCAGCGTCTGGGCCCGGGCGAGTCCCGGGCGTTCCGCAGTGATCATGGCAATTTCGGCGACGAGATCCTGGAACGACTCTGCCTGGGTCGGTGAGTCTGGCAGAGCCGTGGGCCCGGTCGCGAGCCTGGCCAGTTCCGTGTCGGCGGCCAGCGCATGGGCGACACCGCCCGAGGTCGCGATATTGGTGATGGCCGCGGGTGTGTAGCCCCTGTCCGGC
>NZ_CAKJTP010000051.1:0-12174 GCF_917627335.1 Protofrankia sp. CiT1
CACCTGGCTGGCGCGGGGGCGGCTGGCGCGGGCCAGGCCGGCTCAGTCTCCTCGCGGCGGTGATCGCGGCGGCGTGCGTCCTGGCTGTCGTCGTTGCGGGCAAGAACAGCGGCCAGCCGGGCACCGACCGAGCGGCGGTGTCCCGACAGCTCGCGACCGAGGCGAGCGCGAGGCGCCAGGGCGACCCGAACCTGGCCGGCCAGCTCGCCGTTGCCGCATACCGGATCGCGCCGACAGCCGAGGCGCGGCGCGCCATGGTCGCGTCGTTCGTCGCCACATCCGCGGTGTCACTGCCCCAGCGCGGCGCGAAGGTACTCGATGTCGCCTGGGACGCCGATGGCCGGGCGCTCGCCGAGGCCGACGCCGACGGGCGGGTACGGTTATGGGATCTCAGCGATCGCCGCAAACCGGTTCTGACCGCCGACCTCGGCCCGGAGATGACCGGGCAGGCAAACGGCGTGGCGCTGAGCGCGGACGGCCGCCGGCTCGCGGTCGGCGGCGCCGACAACACCGCCCGGCTCTGGGCCGACCGGATGTGGGAGGGCAACGCTTCGGACGCAAGCGGGCAGCCCAGCCGGCTTGACGGACACATCAGCCCGGTCGTCCGGCTCCTGTTCGACCCCACGGGCAAACTGCTGGTGACGGCGGGCGCGGACGGGACGGTCGGGCTGTGGAACATCGCCGATCCACGGCATCCGGTATCACTGACGTTCCTGACCAACCGTGGCGGGCTGGTGACGGACATCGCGCTGCGCCCGGACGGCCGGCTGCTGGCTACCGCGGCCGTCAACGAGACGGTGCGGTTGTGGGATCTGGCCAGCCCCGGGCAGCCACAACAGATCGCCACCATGACCGGGCATGTCGGTGCGGTCGTGACAGTGGCCTTCAACCGGAACGGACATCTTGCGGTAACCGGCGGTGATGATAACACGTTGCGGCTGTGGAATCTGTCAGACCCCACCAAACCGCTGGCAGTCAGCGTCCTGGCGGTCCACTCCAACCGCGTCACCGGTGCCGCGTTCGGCACGGATGGCCTGCTGGTATCCGCGGGCGCCGACGGTGCCATCGTGTTCTGGGACACCACGGCGAAACCCGTCGAACTGACCCGGCTCATGAGCCGGAGCACCACCGCTGTCAGCCGGCTGGCGGTGTCCGGTGACGGACACGCGTTCGCGGCCGGTGGCGCGGACGGCGATCTGCGGGTGCTGTCGACCGATCCGGACACCCTCGCCCAAGCCGCCTGCGCGGATCCACGTTTCCGGCTGGACCCCGAGGGGTGGCGACGGTGGGTACCGCGGCTGCCCTATTCCGACCCCTGCCCGCGATAGCCCCTGGTCCCCAGCAGCCGGCAGACGCAGCCGTTCAGCCCCGCGATACCGCCAGGGCGGTGGTATCGCGGGCAGTCCACGCCGCCGCCGGGCACATTCACGCCACGACCGGGCCGACCCCCGCGGTGAGCTTGCCGGCAAGGTTGATGTTGGCGGTTGTCGTCTCGTTGTTCCGCGGCACCTCATGGGACCTGAACGCGATGTCCTGGCCGTTACGCACATAGAAATTGACGAACGCGGCCGTGGCCGGCCTGCGCAGGGCTTCCTTGCTTACATACAGATAGAGCGGTTTACACAACGGGATATAGGTGCCGGTCCCGGCGGAGACCACCGACGGCGAAATACACCCGCTGCCGTTGTCCAGCTCCACGCCACGAATCTTGCCGCCGTACGTCTCGAACGTCGGGAAATCAAGAAAGCCCAGCGCGTTCTTGTCCTGCGCGACGTTCTGCGCCACGCTTTCCAGCTCGACCGCGCGGTACCCGCGGACGTTGTCGCTCGCCCCGTTCACCTCCTGGTTGAAGACCTGGCCGTGGACGGACGTCGGCGCTGGGCCGAACAGCTTCACCGGCTCGTTGGGAAAGCTCGGATCGATCTGGTTCCAGCTGGTGACTGTCGAGCCCTTCTTCCAGATGTTCGTGAGCTGACTGAGCGTCAGGCAGCGCGCCCAGGTGTTCTGCGGGTTCACGATGACCGGCAGGGTGTTGTGGGCGATCTCGAACTCGGCGACCCGATCCGCGCAGCCGGGATCGCCCTTGAAGGTGGTGTTCAACGCGAAGGAGGCACCAGCGATGTCGATCTTACCCTGACACAAACGCGTGAATCCGTCGTCGGTGGATGTTGCCTCCACCCGGACCGCGACCCCGCTCTGCTGCTGTCGGAACAGCGCGTAAGCAGTTTCGGTGATCGGTGCGACCTCGCTGGAGCCGGAGGCGAGAATGACGTTCTCAGCGCGGACCGACGGCTCGCCTGGCGGGGCCACCGCCTGGCCCTGGCCCACCGCCGACGCCCCGGCCGAAGGGAGCGGGAGCGGCCCATTACCGCCACCGGCGGCCGTGACAAGTCCAGCCGTTGTGGCCGCGATCAGGACAAGAACGGCAGCCGCCACCGAAACAATCCCGCGTCGGGTGCTGACAAAGCCGGCGAACGGACGACTTTTCGTCCGGCGGCCCGCATGCGCCGCGTCGGCGAACTCAACCGGCGTGACCCGGGCTGGAACCGGGAGCGCATGCGCGGTGCTCACCGGCGGCGCGCTGACCGCAACGGGTACGCTCGGCGACGACGGGGCTCCACCGGGCCGGCTGCCCACAATCGACGGAATCACCGGTGGCGAGGTCCGCGGAACCGGCGGGACACTCAGCGCTGGCGGGACACTCAGCGCCGGCGGCTCGATGATGACTGTTTGCAGTGGGGGTACGGCCTGGCGCGCGCCCCGCGCGGCAATGAGCGCCGCGCCGAGGGCGACATCACCAGGTGAGCCGATCTCCTGTCTTCCGGCGTCCGGGAACGCTTCGGCAAGGACCCGGCCGACCAGCGGGATCCGAGCCGAGCCGCCGAGCAGCAGCAGCGCGGACAGATCCGCGGATGTCGCCGGAACCGACCGCAGTACGCGCTCGAGCACGCGGACCGTGTCGTCCACCATGGGCCGGATAAGGGACTCGAGCTCGTCCCGGGTCAGCCGCACGGACTCCGGCATGCCCACGCCACCGACCGGTGGCAGGCCAACCGGGACATCGACCACATCGTCCTCGGAGAGGATCTCCTTTGCCTGGGCGCACTCAGAGCGTAACCGGCGCAGCGCCGCCGCCGTCACGGGATCCGCGTGGTCGAGACCGGATGCGGCGCCACCAAGCTTTCGCAGTACATGGGCCACCACGATGTCATCGATTTCCATGCCACCAGCGCGGGTGATCCCGGCGGGGGTACCGGAAATCTGGAATCCGGTGGGCATCGTGGCCAGCACCGCGGCCTCGAAAGAGCCCGCGCCAAAGTCGTAGATGCCCACGAACGCCCCGGGGGCCGGCGCGCTCCGGCGGTTGAGCAGCGCGCCAACAGCGTCGGCGGAGGAGCACACCGTGATCGGGACATCGGCGTCAACCTGGCCGACGGCTTCGGCGAACAGCTCGCACCGAAACCGCGACCAGCTGGCCGGATGGGCGACGACCACGTGGTCGGGGAGCGCCTTGCGCAATCGGGTGGCCGCGGCGACGACCCAGTCGACCAGGCGTGAAACCAGTGCCTCGGGGGTGTAGGCAGCCTCACCGAGCAGCACGGGCGTCGGATCACCCACCCGTCGCGGGAAACCGCGGGCAGCCCGGCCCGGATCGGCCACCGCGCGGCGTTCGGCCGCCCGACCAGCCTGAATCTCGCCATCGGGCGATGCGTAGACGACGGTCGGAACGTCGGTTCCGCCACCGAGAGCCAAGATCTGCGGCCAGCCGTCGTCGATCGCGGCGACCACCGTGTTGGCCGAGCCCAGGTCAACTCCCAGCTGATATCCCATACCGCCCCCGAACATCGACCACGAGGTTGATCAACGAGTCAGGCCGGCACATCGATCAACGTGTTCGCCCGGATTATAAGCGCAGGACCAGCGGGCTGCTACAGCCGCATACCGCCGATCAGCAAATCAGCACGGCTGTAGCATGATCAAAAAATATCAATCACAGCCGGAAACACGCAGCACCACGGATGGACCGGCGGCGGCCTCCACGGGAACAGTGGATCACATACAGCTACCGCGAAACAACCACCGGCCGGCAATCAGCCAGCCGCGCTCGTGCATTCTTTTGCCCAATCGATCCATCAACAAAAGCAATCGCACGCCACGGCGAAGTCTTTTTTCACTGAACCCACCTTCATTGATTTATCTTTTGTTAACGATTTTCGATCCGTTTACCACCCGGACAGCGCACGGTGCTGAAATCCGAGAGGCACTGAGCTGGCCCGCTCGCCCGTCACGGCCTACCGCGCCGCTCAGGGGCCGGCCGGTCCATGTGCGAGAAAGGCCGTCCCGCACGCCATTCCGTAGATAGCGAAGTTGCGTCCTGGAGGGGGCTATGGAATCTGTTGACTCGATCAATCCGAACCTGGCACGCCGCGGTTTTCTCGTGGCGTCCGGGCTGTCCGCGGCTGGAATTGCGACCGCGTCACTGCCAGCCGCGCGCGCGGGCGTCCCTCGGATCAACGGCTACCCGTTCACGCTGGGCGTGGCATCCGGAGAGCCGACATCGCACGGAATCGTCCTGTGGACCAGGCTCGCGCCGTCACCGCTGGAGCCGGGCGGCGGCATGCCCAACCGCTCCTACCAGGTGCGGTGGATCCTTGCCGCTGACGACCGCCTGACCCGTGTGATCCGTAGCGGAGAAGCACCTGCCAAACCCGAATGGTCACACAGTGTACATGTCGAGGTTGACGGCCTGCTGCCGGGACGCGACTACTACTACGCGTTCGAAGTAGCCGGTGAGCGCAGCGCCATCGGGCACACCCGCACCGCTCCCGGCGAGGGCCGCAACGTCTCCGAAGTGACCATCGCGCACGTCTCCTGCCAGAACTACGAGGAGGGCTACTACGCGGCCTACCGGGAGATCGCCCAGCAGGACCTGGACGTCGTCTTCCACGTCGGGGACTACATCTACGAACCCAATCCGAAGCCCGGCCGCCCCCGGCTGCACGCGTGCCCGGAACCGAAGGACCTCGCTGGTTACCGGCTGCGGCTCTCGCAGTACAAGACGGACCCGGACCTCCAGGCCGCGCACGCGGCCCACCCGTGGGCGGTGACCTGGGACGACCACGAGGTCGCCAACGACTACACCAGTCAGACAAACCAGGATAACGAACCACAAAATATCTTCCTGGCGCGTCGCGCCGCCGCCTACCAGGCGTACTGGGAGCACATGCCGCTCCCGAACCGAGTACGCCGCGACTACGTGCTGTACCGCCGGCTGCGCTACGGCAACCTGGCCGAGTTCGTCATCCTTGACACCCGCCAGTACCGCGACGCTCACGCGTGCAACAGCAACGGTGTCAACAGCGGACAGATCGTCAGCTGCACCGAGAACCAGGACCCGGCCCGGAGCATCCTGGGCGCGCCGCAGCGTGACTGGTTGTTGAAGGGATTCACGAACGCGGGCGCGCGGTGGAACGTGCTTGTCCAGCAGATCCTGATGGCCCAGCTGGACCTCGCCCCCGGCCCGCTCCACTTCTGGAGCGAGTTCTGGGACAGCTACGCGGCCGAGCGCCGCACGGTCCTGCAGGCCATGCACGACCGGAAGGTCTCCAACCCGGTCGTGCTGACCGGCGACATCCACGCGTTCCTCGTCAACGACCTGCATACGGACTTCCGTGACCCGGACTCGCCCGTGGTCGGGACCGAGCTCGTCGGCACGGCGATCAGCTCGGTTCTCCCGGCGCCGTTCCCGACAATCATCAGGAACGCCCTCCCCCTGAACCCGCACATCAAGCAGTTCCAATCCGACTACCGCGGGTATATTCTGTCCACAATCAACCGCGATGTCTGGACGGCGGAGCTGCGGGCCGTGCGGGACTTCACCAAGCAGGATTCCGACGTGTTCCAGTACAGCACGTGGGCAATCGAGAACGGCAGGCCAGGAGCGGTGCAGGCCTGACCGCCAGCCGGTGGGCACGCATCAACGATCTTTCCAGGCCGCTGCGCCGATAGCGGTCTCGGCGATCGCGCACGCCGCGTAAAACGTCCCGTCCGGGCTCCGGCGAAACCGGCCGTCGGCCCGGACGGGAGGGAAAAGCGGCTGTCCCGTCCGGACAAGCCGTACCGATCCGCGTCAGAGACCAGCCTCGCCGACGGCACCCGGCCGGGAGAACGGCGCCAGCCGCGTCACCAGGCCGCGAACCTCTGCCGCGGCCGCGGCGATGGTCTCCTCGGGCATGCCCGGGGAGACCCCCTCCAGCAGGACCTCCAGGGCGGAGAGCCGTTCGACGATCTCAGCCATCAGATCAAAGTCCCGGACCCGGGCACGGGCAAGCTCCGCAACCCGCTCGTTCTTCTCGAACAGCTCGACGAACACCGTGACCTTCGCACGCAGCAGCCATGGGTCAAAGGGCTTGGCGATGTAGTCGACCGCGCCGACAGCGTAGCCGCGGAAGGCGTGGTGCGGTTCCCGATCGATCGCGGTGAGGAAGATGATCGGCGTGTCCCGCGTCCGGCCACGTTGTTTGATGCGATGAGCGGTTTCGAAACCATCCATCCCCGGCATCTGGACGTCGAGCAGAATCACCGCGAAATCATCCACCAGGAGACGTTTGAGCGCCTCCTCGCCCGAGCCCGCGGTGACCAGTTCCTGGTCGAGGGATGCGAGGATCGCCTCGAGGGCCATCAGGTTGTCCGGCCGGTCGTCCACCAAAAGGATCTTGCTGCGCGGGCGTTCCGCGCCATGTGCGTCTTCGCCGCTCCCGGTGTCCGTATGATCACTCTTGCATTCAGTCACCGCCCGCATCCTCCTTCACGCCGCGCCGCCGGCGGGGCATAGCTTCGAGCTCAACGGTACAAATGACTTCCGCCGTACTTCCCGATGCCACCGGCCTCGCTCGGTGGAAGTATCACCGAACCGAGCCAACCGCAATGAGACCGTCGGAGGACGCCGGATGTCCCCGGGGGAGCCAGCCTTTCATCCCTGCCTCACCCGCTCCGACGCACCCCGCTGACAGGCCCGGCGCTCCCCGGGCGGCGGCCCGGGGAAACCGCGGAAAACCGTGATCGCTACGCCGCCACCGGGGAGCCTCGCTCAGCCTCTGGGGGACTACAGATGAGACCGCATGGTGTCGAGCAGATGGTCAAGATCAACTGGCTTGGTGATGTAGTCAGTCGCCCCGGCCTTGAAGCTCTTCTCCCGGTCCCCCGGCATCGCCTTGGCGGTCAGCACCACGATGGGAAGAGCGGCGAACGCGGGCATCTGCCGGATCGCCGTCGTGGTCTCGTTCCCGTCCAGCCCAGGCAGCATCACGTCCATCAGAACAAGATCAATTGACAAGCCCTCCTGCTGGAGCAGCCGGATCGCGTCATGGCCGTTATCCGCGTACAGAACCCGCATTCCGCGCATCTCCAGGGCGCTGGTCAACGCGAAGACGTTGCGGACGTCATCGTCCACGACAAGTACGGCCGAGCCGGCCAGCGGGTCGGACTCGTCCAGGCCCACCGTCACCGCCGGGCCGCCCAGCTCCGCGGGCAGTTCGGTGAGGAACGGCGTGCCCGCCGGGTCGGTGTCCGCGTCGGAGCGGAACGAGCCACGTACCCGGACGCCCGACAACTGGAACGCCGCCAGCCCGGGTGTCCATGCGCCGCCACCACCGATAGCCGGCCGAACGCCGGTGGGCGGCGTCCCGGCAACGATCGTCGCCTTGTCAGCCAGCCGCCAGCGCCCTGCCGCCCCGCCGGTCTCGGCGAGCATGATGATTTCCTCGCTGTCTCCGGGACTGGTCGACGGAAGCACTTCGGACGGCATCACCGAGGGGACGTACAGCGTGAAGGTGCTGCCCAGACCGACTGTGCTCGCGACGCCGATGGATCCGCCGAGCAGCCTCGCAAGCTCCTTGCTGATGGACAGCCCGAGCCCGGTGCCGCCGTAGCGCCGCGACGTCGTCCCGTCCGCCTGCTGGAACGCTTCAAAGATCATAAGAAGCTTGTCGGCGGCCACCCCGATACCGGTGTCGGAAACGCTGAACGCGAGCACGACCGGCGCGGACGACAGGACCGACGTGGTGAAGGCGACATCGGCCGAGGCGACCGTCACGTCCAAGCGCACCTCCCCGGCATCGGTGAACTTCACCGCGTTGGACAACAGGTTCTTCAGCACCTGCTGGATGCGCTGCTCGTCGGTGACGAACTCCTCCGGGACATCACCCGCGACGGTCACCTCGAAGGACAGGCCCTTCTCCTCGGCCATCGGGCCGAATACCTGCGCGACCGCGTCGCAGAGAGTGATGGTACGGACCGTCGCGGCCTCCACGGCCATCTTGCCGGCCTCGACTTTCGAGAGATCGAGAATGTCGTTGATAAGCCCGAGCAGTTCCGAGCCGGCCGAGTGGATCGTCTCGGCGAAATCGATCTGCTTGGCGGTGAGGTTCGCCTCCGGGTTGTCAGCCAGCAGCTTCGCCAGCAACAGCAGGCTGTTGAGCGGTGTGCGCAGCTCGTGACTCATGTTCGCCAGGAATTCCGTTTTGTACTGGGATGACAGCGCGAGCTGCTCGGCCTTCTCCTCCAGGCCGATCCGGGCCATTTCGATTTCGCCGTTCTTCTCCTCCAGCAGCGCGGCCTTCTCCTCCAGCTCGTTGTTGGTGCGCTGGAGCTCGACCGACTGCGAGCGCAGCTCCTGGGTGAGCCGCTGGGACTGGGCGAGCAGCTCCTCCGTCCGCGCGTTTGCCATGATCGTGTTCAGGACGACGCCGATGGTGCCGACCAGCTGGTCGACCAGATGCAGATGCAGCTCGGAGAAGGTGCTGAACGAGGCGAGCTCGATGACGCCGAGTACCTGATCCTCGAAGATCACCGGGGTGACGACGAGATCACTCGGTGGCGCGTCCCCGAGGCCGCTGCGGATACGCAGGTAGCCGGCGGGGACCTGCTCCACCCGGATACGCTTCTTCTCCGCCGCGGACTGGCCGATGAGTCCCTCGCCGAACAGGAACGTGCCGTCGGAGCGCTTACGCGGCGCCGAACCGTAGCCGGCGACGTGTCGCAGCTTGTCGCCCTCGATGAAATCGAGCAAGTAGACCGTACCGAGCTGGGCACCGACCGCCGGGGTCATCTCACTAATGATCATCTGGCAGACCGCGTACAGATCACGCTGGCCCTGCATCTTGCCGCCGATCCGGGCGATGTTCGACTTCAGCCAGTCCTGCTGGGCGTTCTTGTCGGTCGTCTCCCGCAGATTGGCGATCATCTGGTTGATGTTGTCCTTGAGCTCGGCGACCTCGCCCTCGGCCTCCACCGTGATGGAGCGGGTGAGATCACCGCGAGTGACCGCGGTCGACACCTCGGCAATCGCCCGCAGCTGTGTGGTCAGCGTGGAGGCGAGCTGGTTGACGTTGTCGGTGAGCGCCTTCCAGGTACCGTCCACCCCGTCGACCGTTGCCTGGCCCCCGAGCTTGCCCTCAACACCGACTTCCTTGGCCACCCGGGTGACCTCGTCCGCGAACGACGACAGCTGGTCGACCATCGTGTTCACGGTGTCCTTCAACTCGGCGATCTCACCCTGCGCCGACACCGTGATCTTCTGCGACAGGTCACCGCGGGCCACCGCCGTGGTCACCAGCGCGATGTTGCGGACCTGCGCGGTGAGGTTCCCCGCCATCGAGTTCACCGACTCGGTGAGATCCCGCCACACCCCGGACACGCCCCGCACATGAGCCTGGCCACCCAGATTGCCCTCGGTACCGACCTCCCGGGCCACCCGGGTGACCTCATCGGCGAACGACGACAGCTGGTCGACCATCGTGTTCACGGTGTCCTTCAACTCGGCGATCTCACCCTGCGCCGACACGGTGATCGTCTGTGACAGATCGCCGCGCACCACCGCCGTCGCGACCTGGGCGATGTTGCGGACCTGCGCGGTGAGGTTCCCCGCCATCGAGTTCACCGACTCGGTGAGATCCCGCCACACCCCGGACACGCCCCGCACATGAGCCTGGCCACCCAGATTGCCCTCGGTACCGACCTCCCAGGCGACCCGGGTCACCTCGGCCGCGAACGATGACAGCTGGTCGACCATGGTGTTGATGGTGTGCGCGAGACCGGCGACCTCACCGCGGGCGTCGACGGTGATCTGCCGCGTGAGGTCGCCGCGCGCCACCGCGGCCGCCACCTCGGCGATACTGCGGACCTGGGTGGTGAGGTTGCCGGCCATGACGTTCACCGAGTCGGTGAGATCCCGCCACACTCCGGACACGCCCTTGACCTGGGCCTGGCCGCCCAGTTTGCCCTCGGTACCGACCTCCTTGGCCACCCGCGTGACCTCGTCCGCGAATGCCGAGAGCTGGTCGACCATCGTGTTCACGGTCGACTTCAGTTCGTAGATCTCCCCCCGGGCATCCACAGTGATCTTCTGGGACAGATCGCCCTGTGCCACCGCGGTCGTCACCTGGGCGATGTTGCGGACCTGGCTGGTCAGGTTCCCCGCCATCGAGTTCACCGACTCGGTGAGATCCCGCCACACCCCGGACACGCCCTTGACCCGCGCCTGGCCGCCCAGGTTGCCCTCGGTACCGACCTCGCGGGCGACCCGGGTGACCTCGTCGGCGAAGGACGAGAGCTGGTCCACCATGGTGTTCACCGTCGTACCGATCCGCAGGAACTCACCCCGTACCGGCTGACCGGCGATCTCCAGCGCCATGTGCTGCGAAAGGTCACCCTCCGCGACCGCCGCGATGACCCGCGCGACCTCGTGCGTCGGACGCGCAAGGTCATCGATGAGGGAGTTGACCGCCTGGTTCGACATCGCCCAACCGCCCTCGAAGCCGAGATCGGCCATGCGCTCGGTCAACCGGCCGTCCCGCCGGATCACCTTGCTCACCCGTTCCAGCTCGAGCGCGTGCCGCTGCTGGACACCGGCCAGCTCGTCGAAACGCTGTGCCAGCGGTGCGCCACGGCCGGCCCGTTCTCCCAGCCGGACCGAGAAGTCACCCTCGCACAACGCGGTGAGAGCATCGAGCAAATCGCTGAAGAGGTGGTCGTCCACGGGCGCGGTTTCCGACACCATCGTCATGATGAAGCCCTCCAAACCCGCGTCCGCGGGAATCACTCACGTCTGGTCAACCACGGGAACGGTCCGGCAGCCGTTCATCGGGTATCCGGTGCTACTCGCCGCCAGTATCCGCCAAAGTCCGCTGGGTGGATATCGGCGGATCCCCATGCGCATGCCCGGTACCCGATTGCCTGACCGACACGTCCCGACATCGCGCGGCCTTGGGCACAGCCAATCCCCCAGAGCTGGACAACACAGGAGACACTGACCGGCATGCCTCCCGTGCCCGGAGATGAGGGGCTCCGCCGCACCCTCACACTTCCGCCGGCCACCGACTCGCCACGGTCGGCCCGGCGGTTCATAGTGGACGCGCTGCACGGCCGTGTCGACCCTGACCTCATCGACACCGTTCTGCTGCTCGTGACCGAACTGGTGACCAACGTCGTCATGCACGCCGGCACCGACGCGACGGTCGACCTCCGGTACGACGCCACCGAACTCGCCATCACGGTCAGCGACCGCCATCCCACGACGCTGGGTGGCGTGTCGACCGCTGCCGGCTCCGACTGGCTGGCGACGCCCGACGAGGCCACCGGCGGCGGGCAGGCCAGGAAGATCGACAGTCTGCGGGAGAACGGTCGCGGCCTCGCGCTGGTGGACGCCCTCGCCACCGCCTGGGGGACCGAACACGACCGGACCGGTAAAAAGGTGTGGTTCCGGCTCGACCTTCCCGTCGAGGGCGCTGGTCGCCGCGGCGACCGCCTCGAGGCCCCCGGGCGCCCACCGCGGCGGCCAGCGGCGGACCTCCAGCGGCCGGCACGGCTGCTCGCCCCCGGCCTCGCCGCCACGCTGTCGGCCGAGGATGAGGTCCGCGAACTGCTGACCCAGCTCATAGACGCGCTGCCGAGGGCCACCGCCGGCCTGGTCCGGCGGGCCGGCCAGGCCAAGAACACCGCGGAGGTGGTGGCGGTCGTCGGCCCGACCGGCGCGGAACGGGACGCCCGCCGGCTCCCGCTCGAATCCCGGGATGGAATCGTCGGGGATCTCCTGCTGTGGTCACGGCCGCGGCCCCTGGCCACCGGCCCCGGCGATGGCCCCGGGGACGGGTCCGGGGACGGCAGCGGCGATGG
>NZ_CAKJTP010000051.1:12624-28627 GCF_917627335.1 Protofrankia sp. CiT1
ATCGCCATGGTCACCCGTTGGATGGCGTTGACGCTCGGCGGCGCCAACCTGCGCCGTGCCGAGGAGCGCCGCATCGGCATGCTTTCCTTTCTCGCCGAGGCGTCGGATCTGCTCGCTGGCAGTCTCGACACCGAACGCAGCCTGGCCCTGCTCGCGCGCCTACCGGTGCCGAGACTGGCCCGCTGGTGCGCGGTGTACCTGCTGCGGGAGGACGGCGCGGTCAAGCTCGCCGCGGTCGGGCACGTTGACGAGGCCGAGGCCGCGGACCTGTCGGACTGGGCCGGCGACCCGGTCGGGCCACTCGCCGCCCAGGTACGGGCGACGCTTGGCGACACGGTGCGCATCGCCACGATCAATGGCGCGCCGACGGTGATCACCGCGATGCGGGCCCGCCGCCGGGTGCTCGGCGTTGTCGCTCTCGGCCGGGCCATGGGCAACAGCTTCGCGGCCGACGAGATCGAGCTGTTCGCGGACCTCGCCCGCCGCGCGGCCTTCGCCGTCGACAACGCCCGGCTGTTCCGCCAGCAGGTGGAGGTTGCCGGCGCGCTGCAGGCCGGGCTGCTGCCACCACGGCTGCCCAGCATCGACGGGATCGAGCTCGGCTCGTCCTATCGCGCGGCCCGCGCCGGGCTGGAGGTCGGCGGTGACTTCTTCGACCTCGTCCCGAACCCGGACGGCGGATGGACGATCATCATCGGTGACGTCTGCGGCAAGGGCGCGGAGGCCGCCAACGTGACCGGGGTCGCGCGGGCCGTCCTGCGGCTGCTGGTGGGACAGCGCAACAATCTTCCCGACATCATGATGGATCTCAACCGTGCGCTGCGGGACGCCGGCCACCCGGGCCCGACCGGTCAGGGACGCTTCTGCACGCTCGCCGCGGCCGAGCTGCGGCCGCCGGGCGAGCTCACAACCGCCTGCCTGGAAGACGGCACGGCTACCAGCGCGGCAGCCCCCACGGTGACGGAACGGGTGGTCTCGATCTGCATGGCCGGGCACCCACTGCCTGTTGTCGTACGCGCGGACGGGACGGCCCTGTTCGTCGCGGAGCCGGGAACGCTGCTCGGGGTGCTCGATGACGACGACGTGGCTTTCCCCCAGGCACGGGTGGCGCTGACGGCCGGGGACGCGCTGGTCCTCTACACCGACGGGGTGGTCGAGGCCCGTCGCGGTCAGGAGCTGTTCGGCGACGAGCGGCTGCTGACGGCCGTGCGCGGCTGCGTGGGCATGTCCGCCCAGGGGATAGCCGACCAGGTGCGGGCAGCCGCCGAACGGTTCGCGGGTGGGCGGCTGCGAGACGATGTCGCGGTCGTGGTGGCCCGCATCCCGGGATAACCATCCGCGAACGATCGACGACGCCGGGACGACACGCGACTGGCGGTCAACGTTGATCAGTGACGAGAAGGGGAAATGTAGCTACGCTGCGTCATACATGACCAGCCGTCATCGACCGGTAGGCAGGGAAAGGCCCGAAAGCGCTTGGAATCGTCCACCTGCGGGTAGACGTACAGAGATAACATCGCCCAAATTTGATGATCTATCGGAACAAACGGGGGTAAACGGACATGGTGGCCCACGTGTCGTCGTTTCGGCCCTCGGCCACGCACCTGCTGGTCGAGCTTCCCCACGTATCCAGCGCGGTTCCGCAGGCCCGTCGCGTGCTGCGCGAGCAGCTCACCGCCACCAACCTGCCCGAAGATGCGGTGGGCACCGCGGAACTTCTGGTCAGCGAACTGGTCACGAACGCGGTGAAGTACGGCGAGCCACCCGTGTGGCTGCTGATCGAACTGCGGCCGGGCCTCGTGCACGCGTCCGTGTCGGATACATCCGTCCTGTTGCCGCACCGTCAGCAGGTGGACCTCGGCAGTGAGGGCGGGCGTGGCCTGCTCGTCCTGGACGCTCTCGCGGGCAGCTGGGGCGCGGTGGCGGTCGACTCCGGCAAGTATCTCTGGTTCGACCTGCCCGTCGAGCTGTGACCATGGCACGCGACCACGGCTCGTGCCATACGCTGTCCGCGCCAGCGGGCACCTTTGTGACCTCGGCGTGCACCATGCCGACAGCCGTTTGGCGAGCTACAACCCCTGTGCGGCCGGTGACTCCGGCGGTGACGGTGAGGGCGGACGATGCGTTTCCATGAGAACCTTGCCGCGGCGGTCGGCGACACCCCGCTGGTCAGGCTGAACGCGGTCACCGAGGGCATCGCCGCGCCCGTGCTCGGCAAGTTGGAGTATCTGAATCCAGGCGGCTCCGTGAAGGACCGGATAGCGCTGGCCATGGTGACCGCCGCGGAGAAAGCGGGGCAGCTCCGGCCAGGCGGGACGATCGTCGAACCGACCAGCGGAAACAC
This sequence comes from Protofrankia sp. CiT1, assembly GCF_917627335.1. Taxonomy (NCBI): domain Bacteria; kingdom Bacillati; phylum Actinomycetota; class Actinomycetes; order Frankiales; family Frankiaceae; genus Protofrankia; species Protofrankia sp. CiT1. The sequence goes on from NZ_CAKJTP010000051.1 coordinate 14,969, forward strand.
CGGGGCCGGTCTGGCGGTCATTGCCGCCATCCGTGGTTACCGCTGCGTGTTCACGATGCCCGACAAGATCAGCGAAGAGAAACAGGCGGTCCTGCGCGCCTATGGCGCCCAAGTGCTGGTCTGCCCGACCGCGGTCGCCCCGGACGATCCCCGCTCCTACTACTCGGTCGCGCGCCGGATGGTCGCGCAGACCCCCGGCGCCTGGAGCCCGGACCAGTACTCCAACCCCCACAACCCGGCCGCGCACCACGCCACCACCGGTCCGGAGATCTGGGCGGCAACGGACGGGCGCATCACCCACTTCGTCGCCGGGATCGGTACCGGCGGGACGATCAGCGGAACCGGCGGGTACCTCAAGGAAGTCAGCTCCGGGCGGGTGCAGGTGGTGGGCGCGGACCCGGAAGGGTCGGTGTACTCCGGCGGCAGCGGCCGCCCGTACCTGGTCGAGGGGGTCGGCGAGGACATCTGGCCGGCGACCTACGACAGGGCGGTGGTCGACCGGGTGGAGGCGGTCAGCGACCGTGACTCGTTCCTGATGACCAGGGAGCTGGCCCGTCGTGAGGGCATCCTGGCCGGTGGTTCGTGCGGGCTCGCGGTCGTCGCCGCGCTGCGGGTCGCCCGGAAGCTGGACGCCGGTGATTGCGTCGTGGTGCTGCTGCCGGACTCCGGCCGGGGGTACCTGTCGAAGGTGTTCAACGATGAGTGGATGTATGACTTCGGCTTTCTCGACCGGCCGTCGGACGAGCCGACCGTCGCCGAGGTGCTGGTCCGCAAGGCGTCCGACGCCAGCGGACCACCTGACCTGGTGCACGTACACCCTGATGAGACCGTAGGCGCGGCCATCTCCTACCTGCGCGAGTACAACGTGTCCCAGCTGCCGGTGGTCAGGCAGGAACCGCCGTTGCGCTCGGCCGAGGTAGCCGGCGCCGTCATCGAACGGGAGCTGCTCGACGCCGTGTTCGCCGACCGCTCCGCCGTCGACGCCCCGGTCGCCGACCACATGTCACCCCCGCTGCCCACGGTCGGTGCCGGCGAGCCGCTGTCGGTGCTGGTCACCATCCTGGGCGCCACCGCCGCCGCGCTCGTCCTCGAGGACGGCAACCCGGTCGGCATCCTCACCCGGTCTGACCTGCTCAGCTTCCTGGCGGCCGGATGAGCCGCCCGGACCGCCCAGATGCCCCGCGTGCCCCGGGCGGACAGGCTCCGGGCGGCTGGACCGGCGCGGGGTTCGAGACGGCCGCGATCCACGCGGGTCAGGATCCGGACGCGGCCACCGGCGCGGTAGTCGTTCCCATCCACCCGGCTTCGACGTTCGCGCAGGATGCCGTCGGCGTCCCGCGTGGGGCGTACGAGTACGCCCGGTCGGGTAACCCGACCCGGGCCGCGCTGGAGACCTGCCTGGCCGCGTTGGAAACAGGCTCGGTGGGCCTCGCGTTCGCCTCGGGGCTGGCCGCGGAGGACGCGCTGCTGCGCACCGTCTGCCGACCGGGCGACCACGTGGTCATCCCGGCGGATGCCTACGGCGGCACCTACCGGCTGTTCGCGAAGGTGTTCGCCGAGTGGGGCGTGGAGTACACGCCCGTGCCGCTCGGCGACCCGGATGCCGTGCGGGCGGCCCTGCGCCCGGGTCGAACGCGACTGCTGTGGTGCGAGACCCCCACGAACCCGCTGCTCAGCGTCGCGGACATCGCGGTGCTCGCCAACCTGATCCATGCTGTCGGCGGCCTGCTCGCGGTCGACAACACCTTCGCCACCCCGTACCTCCAGCAGCCGCTGGCGCTCGGCGCCGACGTGTCGGTCCACTCGACCACGAAGTACCTCGGCGGGCACAGCGACGTGGTCGGTGGTGCCGTGGTCGTCGCCGATCCGGCGCTGGGCGAACGGCTGCGGTTCACCCAGAACGCCACCGGCGCGGTGGCCGGGCCGTTCGACGCCTGGCTGGTGCTGCGCGGGGCGAAGACCCTCGCGGTCCGGATGGACCGGCACTGCGCGAACGCCCGCCACATCGCCGCGTGGCTGGCGGCGCATCCGGCGGTGGCCACCGTGTACTACCCGGGCCTGCCGGATGATCGTGGGCACAAGGTGGCGGCCGGCCAGATGCGCGACTTCGGCGGGATGGTCTCGTTCGCCCCGCGCGGCGGTGCGGAGGCGGCGGTCGAGGTGTGCCGGCGGACGCGGGTGTTCACCCTCGCCGAGTCCCTCGGCGGGGTCGAGTCGCTGATCGAGCATCCCGGGCGGATGACGCACGCCTCGGCCGCGGGCTCGCCGCTGGAGGTGCCCGCGGACCTCGTCCGCCTCTCGGTCGGCATCGAGTCCATTGGAGATCTTGTCGACGACCTCGCCCAAGCTCTCGCCGCCGTCACCTGACATCGGCCGGCTGGCCGATGATCAGACCGCCCCGCCCGTTACCGCAGAACACCGGCTCGGGCCGCGTTGATGACCACCCGAAGCTGGTCGGCGTCCGCGGGAACCTCGGCCTCGCCGTCCCAGGACCAGCGCAGCGCGGTGACGTCCTCGCCCCGGAGGTAGATCCGCCGGCCCTCGTCCCCGACATACCAGGTGATGGCGGCGACCTGGGTCGGATGCGGGGTGAGCAGCGTGACGGCCTCGTTCCAGGGCACCTCGGCACAGCGCCGCCGCAGCTGGTCCACGGCATTGTCATGGTCGAACGCGCACTCGCCGACCCAGGCTCCGGCGGCCAGCCGCATGGTGCCGGGGCCTCGGTCGATACCAACCCGCTCGGTACCGAGACGGTGCAGGGCGAGCTCGAACCGGAACGCCTCGCGCACCCACTCCTCCCGGTTGCCGCACATCCACGTGTCCCGCAGATAGGCGGCGAAGGCGAGTACGGACAGCTCCGGCGCGGGAAAGTAGCTTCCCGGTAACGACCCACGGCGCTGCCACTGCTGGCTGCCCAGGAAGGCCTGCATCCCGGGTGTGCCCTCGGCCGCGTAGAAGGCGAAGAAGGTCACCGGGAAGGCGTCGAGCAGGTCGGGGCCGATCCGTCCACGCCGGCGGCACACGTCCCGGACGAACCCGCCGGAGCGGACGCACGCCCCGAGCAGGTCCGCTTCGTCCGCGGGCAGCGCCGCGAGGATGCCCGGGTGCCGTCCAGCCGGGGCGTACAGCGCCTCCCAGGTGGCTTCCATCAACCGCGGGTAGTCAACCGACATCGTTCAGCAGGCTCCCGAAGTGGCGTCCCAGGACGGCCCGGCTGGCTCCCCGGGCAGCCAGCCGGGCAGCCAGCGGGGCAGTGCCGACGCCAGCTGGCAGATCGTGTGCACCAGCTCCGCCCGGGGCATCAGCTCACACTCGGCCATGAGCGCACGCAGGTTCCTCGCCCTCGGCACCAGCCGCGCGGCCAGCTCCCAGACCCCCGGCGAGACCGGGACGGTGTGGAAGTCCTCGAAAACCCGTTCCCCGCCCGGCAGTATTCGTTCGACCAGGCCGGCAAGGCGAATTTCGACGACCCGCTCCCAGCAGAAACTGTCGTCCGCCGGTTGCTCGAGCGGACGGCCCTGCTGGCGGCGCAGCCCGTAGAGGTGACCGACGTCGATTGTGACCAGAGCACCGCTCCGCTCGACGATATCGGCCAGCAACTCGAGGATATCGGCGTTGCCCACGACGAACGGGTAGGGCGCATTCCCGATCGCAATCGGCCGGTCAATCACATCCTGGGCCTGGCGAACCCGTGACACGCACCAGTCGACGGCTTCGGGTACCAGCGGCATCGGCAGCAGATTATTGATCAGCGCTTCACCGCCGCGCACCCACATCGCCAGATCCGTGGTCACCCACGCGACGTCCAGCTCGTGCGCACGCCGGCGCAGCGCCCGCAGGACGGAGGTGTCCAGCGGCTCCGTACCGGCGAGGTCGAGGTCCATGGGATGCAGGGTCAGCGCCAGCCCCCGGCCACCGAGCAGCTCCCGCGCATACTCGGCGAGGTCGGCCTGATCGGACAGAATCCCCAGGCTGTAGTAGCGGACGGGGGCGGCCGACCCGGCGGCGACCACGGCCGCGAGCCTCGCCGCCACGTCGTCGGCCACCATCGCGGCAAGATCTAACTCAGTGCTGGCCTCACAGCTGAACTCGACGCCCCGCGGCGCGGATCCGCCCCCCAGCGCCCGTGCCACCGCATCATCGGCGGGGGTGTCGCGGGCGGGGGTGTCGCGCAGGATCGCCATCGGGGCCTCCACATCGGAACGGCGTCCCCCTCGGAACGGCGTCGCCCACATCGCTGCCACCCGCGGGCACAGTTACAGTCCAGACGAACTCGAATGGATTGAGGCTAAGACCCCATACACGGTCATGACAAGACCCGTGACGGTGTCTCAAAGGAATTCGCCGAACGCCGGGAACAGCCGGGTGAAAAAGGACTGCCAGTAATCTTTTTCCATTCGTTCCGCTGTTTGCCCGGCTGCTGTCTGCCCGGCCAGAACCCTCGATATCACGGTTCCGCCCGCGCTCCCGGCGCGCCCAGGACGGCTACCGGTCCCAGGACGGCTACCGGCTATGGTGCGGCGGATGAGGCCGGAGCTGCCGGCGGGACCGGCGTCTCGGCCAGGCCGATCCGGGCGTGCAGGGCTCGCAGCGGCCTGGGTGCCCACCAGTTGGCGTTGCCGGCCAACCGCATGAACGCCGGGACCAGCACCCCGCGGATCACGGTGGCGTCCAGGACGATCGCCAGCGCCGTGCCGATGCCGAGCATCTGCAGAAAGGTGACCGACGAGGTCGCAAAAGCCACAAAGGTCACCGCGAGCAGGGCCGCGGCAGTGGTCACAATCCGTCCGGTGCGGGCAAGACCGGTCGCGACAGCCTCGGCGTTGTCGACCCCGCGATCGTGCTCCTCCTTGATGCGCGAGAGCAGGAACACCTCGTAGTCCATGGACAGGCCAAAGGCGGTGCAGAACAGCAGCACCGGCATGGACGTGTCCAGCGGCCCCGGAAGGAAGCCGAGCGCCCCGGCGAGATGGCCGTCCTGGAAGATCCAGACGGCGGCTCCGAGCACGGCGGTCAGCGACAGCACGTTGAGCACCAACGCCTTGATCGGCAGCACCACGCTTCCGGTGAACAAGAAGAGCAGCACAAATGTGGCGAGCGCGATCAGCCCGATGGCCAGCGGCAGCCGGTCCGCGATCGTCTGCTTGCCGTCGACGAGTACGGCCGACCGGCCGCCGACGAGCACCGACGTCCCCGCGGGCACGGCGGCTGCCCGGACGGCCCTGGCAATGTCCTGCCCTGCGCCGGAGGCGGGGTCGACCGCGGGGACCACCTCAAGGTAGGTGCGGGCGCCGACGGCGAACCGAGCGTCGGCGGGGCCAGCTGGCGCTGCCTGCCGGCCCGCGGCAAAGGTGCCGACCGCGCTGTTCACGCTGGCCACGTTCGGCAAGGCGGAAAGTTGACCTGCGTAGGTGGCCAACGCAGACCCGGCGGGGCTGGTTGAGCCCCCACCCGCCACGCCGCCCGCCACGCCGGTCACGACGACGATCGTGGCCTCGGCGACGTCCGAGGAGAAGTCGGCCCGGATGATGTCACCGACCTGCCTGCTGGACGCGGTGTCACGCAGCACCCGGTCATCCGGCCTGCCGAACGATACATGCAGGAAGGGGCTCCCGAGCGCGACAAGCAGTGCGATGACGGGTACGCCGACGATCACCGGCCGGCGCATGACCGCGGCGGCGATGGCGCGCCAGACCCGCGATTCGGCCGCCTGCCCCGAGCCGGACCGTGCCCGACCGACCCTGAACGCATTGACCCGCGGGCCGAGCAGCATGAGCATCGCGGGCACGACCACGATCGCGCTCAGCACCGAGAAAACCGTAACCGCGATGCCGGTGTAGGCCATCGACTTGAGGAAGAAGGGCGGGAACACCAGCATCACGGCGAGGGCCACGGCAACGGTGGCGCCGCTGAACAGGATGGTCCGGCCGGCCGTGCGCATGGTGGTCGCAACGGCATCGGCACGTTCCGACCCCGCCGCGAGCTCTTCCCGGAACCGGCTCACCATCAGCAGGGTGTAGTCGATGCCGAGGCCCAGCCCCATAGCTGTGGTGAGGTTGACCGAAAAGATCGAGACATCGGTGACGCTACCAAGGACGAAAAGGATGGCAAACCCGCCGAAGATGCCGACCACGCCGACGACCAGCGGCAGCAGCGCGGCGACGGCGCTACCGAAGGCCAGGACCAGCAGCACCATCGTGATCGGGATGGCCACCGACTCAGCCACGGCGAGGTCCTTCGTGACCTGGCTGTTGATGTCCTTGTCGACGGTCGCCAAACCGCCGGGAACAACGGAAACCGGACCGCCGCCGGCCGCGGCCTTCTCGTAGCCGGTCACAAGATCCTTGGCGCGGTCCTTGTTGACGACCAGGGCCACAACGAGCGCATGTCGGCCGTCCTTCGACCGTAACGCAGTGTCTCCGCCGTCCCAGTAGGAGATCACCCGATCTACGCCCTGCTCAGCGCCGAGCTCACGGGCGACCTCCCTGCCGGCGGTTGTCACCGCAGGGTCGTCTACCGTTCCCGACCTGGCCGTGACGAGGAGGAGCAGGTTGGGTCTGCCACCGAAGTATCTGTTCACCGCCTGTGCCGCCCGGGTGGACTCCGACCGCGGATCGTCGAATCCCCCGGTCAGCAACTTCCCGAACGCCCCGGCACCGACCACCGCCATAGCGGCCACGACCAGCAGCGCCACCAATATGATCATCCTGGGATGGCGGGTGACAACCCGCGCGAGACGTGCGAACACCGGAGAACCCCCACAGAATTGCCATCACCGTCGAGCACAGTGTCTACATATGCCCGATTGCCGACGGTTCCGGGTCCCCGGCCGGCAGGCCCGCGAATGCCCGCGAGCTCGCGCCGGCCGATGACCACGCCCACGGTTGACTCGACGTGACGGTTTTATACCGAACGCGTACCTATCGCCAGTGACCGGCGAGAACACGGGAGCGTGACTGACGACCGAGGTGCCGTCCGTCGGAAAACTCCATCTTCCGGACAGAAGCCCACCGCGAAGGTCATCCTGACAGAGTGTCGATACACCGATGGCGGTCACGCACGGGGGCGTCAGACGAGCACGGCGGGCGCTCCGCGCTCGTGGGCGGTATTGCCCGCACAGGCATCGCCCGCACAGGCATCGCCCTCGCGGGCGCGGCTGTGCTCGTCCTGACCGGCTGCGGTACGACCGACGGCATCGGCTCGGGCCGTGCCGCGGGCACCTCGCCGAAGCCAGGCTCCGCGGCGGGCGCGGACACGACCGGGACCCTGCCGAACCTGGTCGGTAAGGGCCTCCAGTTCGCCCAGGACACCGCGCAGGCGGCTGGCTTCACCACGTTGACATCGCATGACGCGCTCGGCCGGGGCCGCGGCCAGTTCATCGACCGGGACTGGCAGATCTGCGACCAAACCCCCGCGGCAGGCAAGCATCCCGTCACCACCAAGGTCGACTTCGGCGTGGTCAAGCTCGACGAGTCCTGCCCAGCCGCGGGAACCGTGGACACCACCGTCCCGAGTATCGGCACGACCATGCCGAACCTCACCGGCCGCTCGCTGAAGGCCGTCATGCCGGCCTTCGGGCGGAACTCGAGTATCACGCTGCATGACGCCACCGGCGCACGCCGTGCGGTGGTGGTCGAGAGCAACTGGAAGATCTGCTCGACCTCCCCGGCCGCCGGTAGGCCCTACTCCCTCGGGACCCCGGCCACCCTCAACGTCGTCAAGGTCGAGGAAAGCTGCCCATGACGCCTGCCGATACGCGCGGGGCAGCCGCGCGGGGCTGGGCGGCGGCCGGCCACAAAGCAACAAGTGCCCACCGGAATACCGGCCGCCAGGTGAGACAGCGAGCGATCGGAAGTTCGCCCAGGGCCTGCCGGCACCGGATGGCGCCTTACGTCGTTGTCGTCGGCCCCGGTAGAACACCGCTACCGGGGCCTGCGCCGCCTCGCGACGCATCCGCCTGGCATCGGGCACACCCCGACGGACCTCCCAGATCAGCTTCGCCAATCCGGCCAGAACCCTGGCTTCCGGCGGCCACCGCTAGGCTGCGCAGTCTCACGTAAAGCACGCGATTGAGGACGGCACGTGCCACACAGACTGGGTGACGGCGTTACGCTGAAGACGCTGATCGGCCACGGCGCCAGGGGCGAGGTATCGCGTCGATGACGACTGGCAGCACGCCGCCGGGAACGGACCTCCCGGGCCCGGGAGGAGACCCGTCACCGCTGGCACCATCCGCCGGGGCGGAGCCTGCGTGGGATGCGGTACTCACCCCGTTGACCCCGCAGGACCCCCTTGAGATCAGCGGGTATCTGCTCCGGGCCCGGATCGGCGAGGGCGGCATGGGAGCGGTGTACCTCTCCTACACCCCTGGCGGCCGGCCGGTCGCACTCAAGATCGCCCGACCGGAGTTCGCCGCCGATCCCGCGTTCCGCCGCCGCTTCGCCACGGAGGTGGCGATCGCCCAACGGGTCCAGGGCCTGTACACCGCCCCGGTCATCGACTGTGACGCCAACGCCGCGCGGCCATGGCTGGCCACCGCTTACGTCGCCGCCCCCTCCCTCGCCGCCGTCGTCGCCCGCCAAGGCCCGCTGCCGGCGGAAACCGTCCTGGTGCTGATCGCCGGGGTCGCGGAGGCGCTGCAGTCCATCCACGCCGCCGGCGTGATCCACCGCGATCTCAAGCCGGGGAACGTCATCCTCGCCGCGGACGGCCCCCGCGTCATCGACTTCGGGATCTCGCGAGCGGTCGAGGCATCCTCCGCGGCGATCACCCAGACCGGGGTACGGATCGGCACGCCCGCGTTCATGTCCCCCGAGCAGGTGCGGGGAAAGCCCCTGGCCGCGGCCGGGGACGTCTTCTCCCTCGGCTCCACCGCCTACTACGCGATCATCGGCGAGTTACCGTTCGGCGCGGACGCCGCCGTCTTCCACCGCATCGAACACCAACAGCCCGACTGGGAGCGCTGCCCGGAGCAGGTCCGCGGGGTCCTGGAACAGTGCGTGGCGAAGGACCCGGCGGCCCGCCCCACCCCCGCGGCACTGATCGAGCTGTGCCGGGCCGCGTCCACCGACGAACGCCTGCGCATCGGCGAAGGCTGGCTACCGGCCACCGTGACCGCGGAAATCACCCGGTACAGCATCACCCCGCCATCAGCGCACCCGCCATCAGCGCACCCACCATCCCCGCCGCACCCGTACCCGCCGCAGCCGGCCCGGCCGGGGACGCCTCGGCCGGGGGTAGCACCCTCGCCATCCGCGCCGCCCGCACCAACGCCGCCCGACCGTCCACGGCGCAATAGGACACCATGGCTCATCGGCGGGCTCAGCGCGGCGGCAGCGCTCGTGGTCGCGATCGTGCTTCTCACGGCCCTGAACAACACTCCGTCGGGCCAGCCGAACCGCGGTGGAGCCGCGACCGGATCGGGGGCCGGAAACACGTCCACCGGCAGTGAAACATCCACCACCGGCTCCGGCTTATCCTCGTCGAGCACGCCTTCGGCCGGTTCACCATCGAGCGCGCCCTCCTCGCCTGACTCGCCGACGGCCATCGTGCTGGCCCAAGAGCGGCTGCGTATGACCGACTCAGGTGACGGGGTCGACGTCGACGCGCTGCCGCTGACCGTCAACTTCGGTGGCTTGGGGGGGAGCTTCTATACGTACGCGGGACGCATCAGTGGTAATAGGCTCGCGCTGTGGTCCGCTGCTGGCGTACCAACAGCGGATGGATGCGCTTCCCAGCTGCGGACCCAACCGATGTCAGCGATCGACATCCACACCGGTCTGCGGTTCTGTGCGACAGGTAGAAGTTCCCGCCGTATCGCCGCAGGCGAAGTGGTGTCGTACGGCAACGGGGTCAGCCAGATCCAGGTGACCATCTGGGACATCCAGTTCAACGGCTGACAGCCCTAACTGTGGGTGCCGGAGTCGGCCTTAGCGGTGGAGTCGGCCGGAGCCGTAGCCTTGGCGGTGGGGGGCGGCCCGGAATCCGGGTCGGCGTAGGCCGCCACCGGCGGACAGGTGCAGAGCAGGTTGCGGTCGCCATAGGCACCGTCGATACGGCGTACCGGCGGCCAGTACTTCGCGGTACGCAGCGAGGCGACCGGATAGGCCGCGACACTGCGTGGATACGGCCGCGGCCAGTCGTCGGCGACCAGCATGGACGCGGTGTGCGGGGCGTTACGCAGGGGGTTGTCGTACACCGGCCAGGTGCCCTTGCCGACCTGGTCGGCCTCCCGCCGGATCGCGATCATCGCATCGCAGAACCGGTCAATCTCGGCGAGGTCCTCGCTCTCGGTCGGCTCGACCATCAGCGTCCCGGGAACCGGGAACGACATCGTCGGCGCGTGGAAACCGTAGTCGATGAGCCGCTTGGCCACATCCTCCACGGTCACCCCGGTCCGCTTCGTCAACGGGCGCAGATCGAGGATGCACTCGTGCGCCACCAGGGCGTCCCGCCCGGCGTAGAGAATGGGAAAGGATGACGACAGGCGGTGAGCGATATGGTTGGCATTGAGGACCGCCACGGACGTGGCCTGGCGCAGGCCGTCCGCGCCCATCAGGCGGATGTACGCCCAGGGGATCATCAGGATGCCCGCCGACCCCCACGGCGCGCCGCTGACCGGCCCGATACCGGTCAGCGGGCCGGCCTCCGGCCGCATCGGATGGTTGGGCAGGTAGGGCGCGAGCCGCTCGACCACCGCCACCGGGCCGACGCCCGGGCCACCGCCACCGTGCGGGACGCAGAACGTCTTGTGCAGGTTCAGGTGGCTCACGTCCGCGCCGAACATGCCGGGCTTGGCGAGCCCCACCAGGGCGTTCAGGTTCGCGCCGTCCACGTAGACCAGGCCGCCGCAGGAGTGCACCAGGTCACATGCCCGCCCGATCCCCTCCTCGTAGACGCCGTGTGTCGACGGGTAGGTCACCATGAGCGCGGCGAGCCGCTCGGAGTGCGCGGAGGCCTTGGCGGCCAGATCGGCCAGATCGACGTTGCCGTCGGTGTCGCAGGCCACCACGACGACACGCATCCCGGCCATGGCCGCGCTGGCCGCGTTCGTCCCGTGCGCGGAGGACGGAATCAGGCAGACGTCGCGAGCCGGCACACCTGGCGGGTTGTGGTCGTGATGGTAGGCGCGGATCGCCAGCAGCCCGGCGAGCTCCCCCTGACTACCCGCGTTCGGCTGGAGCGACACGGCCGCGTACCCGGTGATGGCGGTGAGCCACTCGGTGAGGTCAGCGATCAGCTCCAGATAACCGGCGGCCTGGTCGAGCGGGGCGAACGGGTGGATGTCGGCAAAGTCCGGCCAGGTCACCGCCGCCATCTCGGTTGTCGCGTTGAGCTTCATCGTGCAGGACCCAAGCGGGATCATGCCACGGTCCAGCGCGAGGTCCTTGTCCGCGAGCTGGCGTATGTAGCGCAGCATCGCCGTTTCGGAACGGTGCTCGTTGAACACCGGATGGCTCAGATAGCCGCTGGTACGCGACAGCTCCGCCGGAATCGCCTGGTCGCCACCGCGAGCGCTGCTGGTGCTGGTGCTGGTGCTGATGCCGGTGGCAGTGGCGCCGGCAGCACCGGCGGCGCTGTCCGGCTTCGATCCGGATACGATCACACGGTCGGCTGTGGCCGCGGCGTCCGGACCCGGCATCGTGGGATTCGCGGGCAGCGGCAGCGCCGGGACACCGAACGCCGCCCACACGGCGTGTAGGTCCGCGTCCAGTGTCGTCTCGTTGCAGGAAACACCGACGTGGTCGGCGTCGACCAGCCGCAGGTTCAGCCCACCGGTGAGCGCCGCGTCGACGACCTGCGCGGCCCGCGACGGCACGAACGCGAGCACGGTGTCGAAGAAGTAGTCGTGGACGATCTGGACGCCGCCGGCGCGGAGCCCGGTGGCCAGGCGTACCGCGTGGTCGTGCACCCGTTCGGCGATCGCGGTCAGGCCGTCCGGACCGTGGTGAACGGCATACATCGACGCCACCACCGCCGGCAGCACCTGTGCCGTGCAGATGTTGCTGGTCGCCTTCTCCCGCCGGATGTGCTGCTCCCGGGTCTGTAGCGTGAGCCGGTAAGCACGATGGCCGTCCGTGTCCACCGACACACCGACCAGCCGGCCTGGCAACAAGCGCTCCAGGCCCGCCCGGACGGCGATGAAACCAGCATGCGGACCGCCGAAGCTCATGCCCATACCAAACCGCTGCGTGCTGCCGACCGCGATGTCCGCGCCGAGCTCGCCCGGTGGCGTGAGCAGGGTCAGCGCCAGCGGATCGACCGCGACCGTGACGATGATCCCGCGGTCTCGTGCCTGCTCGAGCACGGTTCGCGGATCTCGCACCGCGCCCTCGGCGCCCGGGTAGGCAAGCAGGACGCCGAACGCGGACTCGGCCAGCTGCTCGGGCAGGACGGTTGACAGGTCCGCGACCACCACGTCGATGCCGAGAGCTTCGGCGCGGGTACGGACCACCGCGATCGTCTGCGGCAGCGTGTCCTCGTCCACGATGAACCGTGGGCCGAGCCCCTTGGCAGCCCGGCGGGCGAGCTGCATGGCTTCGGCCGCGGCCGTCGACTCGTCCAGCAGCGAGGCCCCCGCGACGGCCAGGCCCGTCAGATCAGTGATCATCGTCTGGAAGTTCAGCAACGCCTCCAGCCGTCCCTGGGAGATCTCCGGCTGGTACGGCGTGTACGCGGTATACCAGGCCGGGTTCTCCAGCACGTTGCGCTGGATCACCCCGGGCAGCACCGACGGATGGTACCCAAGGCCGATCATCGATGGCACTCGGCGGTTACGGCTACCCAGCCGCCGCAGCTCCGCGAGCACCTCCGGCTCGCTCGCCGGGGGCGGCAGGTCAAGCCCGCTGTCGCGAATCACCTCCGGCACGGCAGCCGTGGTCAACGCCTCCAGGCTGGGGTAACCGAGCTCCGCCAGCATCGTTTGGCGCTGATCGGCATCCGGACCGATATGGCGGTCCACGAATGTGATCGTCTCGCCGCCGGCCGGCCCGGCCGGATTCGCGGCGGGCCGCGCCGTCCGCGCCGCTACCGGCTCGGGCAACACCGGCTCCGGTGCCAGGGAGACAGACGACGGGATGGCTGATCCCGCCACGGTGGCCGGCAGCTTGCTGAGCGTCCCATCACCGACACGCTCCGGACCGCCACGATGGCCGGTGCGGCCGCGGCCAGCACCGCCGCTGTGGTTGCCGCCGGCCGCGCCACCGGGCGTACCGCGGTCAGCGCCACGGCCCGCACCGTTACGTGCTGGGGACGGACCACCTGCGGATGAGGGAGAGTTCGTGTGCACTGTCGAAACGCTCCAGAGGTCGGGCAATCCGGCGGACCCGCCGGTCGCGGCTGGCCTCCCCCCTCTGTACATCTGCCTGAGAGTTTCACCTGCCGCGGTCGGTCCGTGGACCGGTGCGGCTGGCTTTCACCGTCGGCGGGAGGCCTGTCGGCATCCACTTTCCAGAGCTGCCTGGCCCGGCGGTCGCCTCAGCCTGAGAGTTTGTGGGGAGATCTTGCTCCTTCGGCGCCACGGGCACGGACTGGCGTGCCGTGGGCTCTCCCGCACGGGTGTGAGCGGCGTCGATATACGGTTATGTGACCATTCTGTAGTTAGAGCGACCGGCAATAGGGGATGCGGTGTCGCGGGGCTGGGGCACGCACCTCGCCGCA
>NZ_CAKJTP010000052.1:0-13152 GCF_917627335.1 Protofrankia sp. CiT1
GGATAGGGCGAGACCGGTGACGATGGCACCGACGATGGCGACGATGGCGGCGGTGGCGCGGGCGGGTCAGACGGGACGAGCCCCACGGTGCCACCGACGTCGGGCGGTGACGGCACCGCGGCCGCCGGATCGCGCGGGGCGTGCTGGGCGGGCGCCGGGCGCCGGCCCGACTGACCGCCCTCCGCGGATCCTCTGCGCAGCCGTCTCGCCGATTTCCTCGGCTGGGCTCCCGCCGTCCCCGGCGGCCTGGTCAGGCTGGTGGCGTCCGCACCGCCCATCAGGACGGCCCGCAGCGCGTCGGCGCTCGGGCGTTGGGCCGGGTCCTTACACATCGCACGCGTGACAAGTTCGCGCAGGTCGTCCGGGATGCCGGTGAGGCGTGGCTCGTCGTGGATGATCCGGTAGAGGATCACGTCGGTGGGTCCGTCGCCCCAGGCCGAATGGCCGGTCCCGGCGAAGATGACGACACTGCCCCAGGCGAACACGTCCACGGACGAGGTGACAGGCTCGTCGACTATCTGCTCAGGAGCCATGTAACCGGGCGTGCCGATCGGCTGCGCGCCGACATGGCTGATATTGGTCAGGATGTTCGACGAGCGGGCGAGCCCGAAATCGATCACCTTGGGGCCGACCGGTGACAGCAGCACGTTGGACGGTGTCAGGTCCCGGTGGATGATGCCGGCGTTGTGGATGGCGCTCAGCGCGGTCGCGACGCTCAGCGCGAGGTGCTCAAGGTCGGCGGGCCGCAGCGGGCCGCGGGCGCTGACCATTTTCGACAGGGTCGGTCCCTCGACGTACTCGGTTACCAGGTAGGGCTGGGGGCCGTCGGGGTCAGCATCCAGTACCGCGGCGGTCGCGAAGCGCTTCACCTTGCGGGCGCTTTCCGCCTCGCGCCGGAAGCGGGCGCGGAACTCGGGGTGCTCGGCGAGATCCGGGCGTATTACCTTGATCGCTACCCACTGGCTGTCCTGGCGGGAGGCATCGTGCTGGGCGGGATCCTGGTGGGAGGCGAGGAAGACAGCGCCCATCCCACCCTGCCCGAGGCGGCCGGCGATGCGATAGGGCCCGAGCTGGCGAGGGTCCTCCGGACGAAGCGGGGCCACGACATTGCCCGACACGGGCGGTGGCGTCGTTCCCGGCACGGCCGCACCCCCCGGAAACGCTCCGATTCCTGTTGCTTCGATTGTGCCGCCACGGTACGCCACGCCCATGTTGGGACGTCCGCAGCCTCGTGGAAGCTCAGCCGGGCACGCCGCCATCCGTGAGCCCACTCGGCATGATTATGTTACCGAGAGCGGCCAGCCGCGCGGGAACAGTCCGGTAGTAGGACCACACACCGCGCTTGTCGCGGGTGAGCAGACCGGCGTCGACGAGCACCTTGAGATGGTGGCTGATGGTGGGCTGAGTCAGGCCCAGCGGTTCGGTCAGTTCACACACGCACGCTTCGCCGCCGGCATGGGCGTAGATCAGTGAGAGCAGCCGCAGCCGGGTCGGGTCGCCCATGGCCTTCAGGACGCCGGCAAGCTGGGCGGCCGCCTCGGCGGACAGCGGCTCGCGGGCAAGCGGCGTGCGGCATGCCCAGTCCTCGTTCGCCAGCGCCTCCGGTCCGGAACGGGCATGGGTCGCGGCCATCATTGCAGCATGCCCCGATTATTGACAGCCGTCTATGAGTGCCTGGCAACAGGGGTATCAGGGGCTACCCGGGGAGCATGCGTGCCGGGCGCATCACGACCTCGGTGACGGTGGTGCGGATGGGCAGAGCGAGCACCGCTGTCACCATTTCGGCCACGTCCCGCGGTGCCATGAGTGTGTCCGGCGCCCAGGACGGGCCGCCGGCCTGGACCACTTGGCGCTGCATGGGGGTCGCTGTCCGGCCGGGGAGCATCGTGCACACCCGGACGCCCGCGTCGGCGACCTCCGCGCGCAGGCTGTCGGCGATGGCCCGCAGCGCGTGCTTGGTGGCGGCGTACTGGCTGATGTTCGGGCTGGCGGTGATGCCCTGGGTCGAGTTGACGAAGATGATGTCTCCGCCTGAGCGCCGGCCGGCGTCGAGGAGTTCCGGGAGCAGGAGCTGGGTGAGGGCGTAGGGGGCACGGACGTTCACCGCGTACTGGTGGTCGAGGTCGCTGATGTCCGCTTCCGCCACGGGCGAGCGCTGGTAGGCGCCGGCTGAATGGATCATGATGGACAGACCGCCGGGCAGCTGGCGGACGGCCGCGGCGAGCTCGGCTCGGGCATCGGTGTCGGTGATGTCAGCCGGGTGGAGATGTATCTCGACCTCACGGCGGTCCGCCGCCGCGGCCAACTCGTCCAGAGCCCGTCGGTTCCGGCCGGTCGCGACGACCGACGCCCCCGCGACGGCGAGCCGCACGGCGATGGCGCGCCCGATCCCGCTGGATGCTCCGGTTACCAGCGCCGTGCGACCGACCAGCTCCGGTTGCCGCTTCGCGGTCATGCGCCGACGAGGTGGCCCGGAAGGAGACCCAGGAGGTGGTCTGGAACGAGACAAAGCCCCGCCCGCATGGTGGCGAGAGATCGAGTGTCTTGGTCGGCTACGGGCACAGCCGGCCATGGTACGCCCAATGCGTCATCGTCTCGGGATCAGGCTTTGGTGAACACGAGCCCAACTTCCATGATTCCATTGTCCTCGGTTTTGATCTCACTGAAACTCGGGTTGTTGATATTGTAATCGGCGAACACGACCGGGATCTGCCCGCTGATCAGGATTTGCGCGCCCGACCGCTGTGTGGTGAGCGGGATTGTGACTGACTTGGTGACGCCGTGCAGGGTGAGGTCACCGGTTGCCTGGTAGGTCTTTTTCTCGCCAGCACCGGGCACCGAGCCGAGGTCGATCGGTTTGGTCAGCGTGAAGCTGGCTGTCGGGTACTTCGACGTCTCCATGATCCGTCCACGGAACTGGTTGTCACGTTGTGACTGGTCGCTGGCGACGGTGGTCATGTCCGCGGTAAACCCGGCGGTGGGAACGGTCGTTCCAGAAATGATCATTTGTCCGGTGACGTCTGAGGTCCGGCCGACCGCGGTGGTGCTTTGCCCGAACAGGACTTCTTTGACGCGGTACCCGGCCTGCGAGCCGCTGGTGATTTTCCAGGTGCCATCCACTGATCCGCTGGTGGTTCCGCCGCCCGCGCCGCTCGCCTGCGTGTCAACGGACAGTTCGGCCGGGGGCGTGCTTTCGATGAAATTGATGTAGACAAACGGCCCGCCGACCAGGAGGACGACCGCGATGATCCCACCGATGAGCAGCCCCTTCAGCCAGCGGGGGCGTTTTTTTCCAGGCTGCGTCGGTTGGCCGGTGCCCTGTGTGGTGTCAGCTGCCATGAATGACTCTCCGTATCCGGACAGTAAAAATTGGTCAGAATAATTCCTTTATAGCCGACTTCTTGTGCGCCGACTTAGAGCGCCCGAGGATAGGACTGTCCGGCTCGCGGCTCCCCGCATCCCGCCCGGCCGCGTTGTCGTCGGTCGGCGCCCAGCACCAGGGCGCCTTCCTCCGCCGCCTTGCCGGATCGGGCGCGGATGAGCCGCTCACTGATCGAACGCCCTATCCTCGGGCGCTCTAATGACGTGGAGTAGATGCCGTGGGGGCAACGTCAGGAAAGTCCGAGCCGATGGACAGGTGTGGTCTGTGTCGGCACGGGGCGCAGGCGGGTTGTCCGCCAGCGCGGCCAGAAGGTTCGCGCGGGCTGCTGGCGGGTCAGGCCGGGGGCACGCCCATGGCACGCAGATCGGCCTGCATCTGCTCGATCTCGGCTGCCTGGTTGATGACCATCGCTCGGGCCAGCGCGCGCACGTCGGGCTCCTCGGCGCGGGCCGCGGCCTCCTGCGCCATCGTGATCCCGCCGCGGTGGTGGCGGATCATGAGGGTGAGAAAGAGGGCGTCCAGTTCCCGCCCGGACGCCCCGGCCAGCTGGCTCAGCTCCGTGCTGGTGGCCATGCCAGGCATGCGCACGGCGTCCGTGGCGGCCCCGCCATGTCCGGAGCTGTCATGGTCCAGGTGCACGGACCGCATCCAGCGCATCGGTGGGTCAGTCGAGACCTGTGGCAGGCCCCACTGGGTCAGCCACGCCGACATGATGCCGATCTCCCGCTGCTGGGTGAGCGCGACGTCCGCGGCGACGCCTCGTTGGGTCGCGTCGGCACCGCCGCGGAACTCGACCATCGCCATCTGGACAGCCTGAGCATGATGGGCGGACATGTCGCGGGCGAACCCCGCGTCCACGGAGCCGTCGCCGGGGGGCCGGTCAATGATTCCCCGCAGGCCCGCGCCAGCCGCCAGCAGCGCGACCACCAGGGCGAGCGCCAGCGGCACCCAGCGGGACGCCCGGCGTAACCTCACCGTCCGGTCAGCGTCCCCACCACTGTCACCGTCGCTGTCACCGGGGCCGCTGCCGTCGCTTGTCCTGTCGCCGCTGGCCATGTCGCGTTCAGACCTGCATCCGCGAGTTGAACACGAACGTCCGCTTGCCCACCTGGACCCGGGTACCGGGGACGAGCGGAGCGGGCTCGTGCGGGTTCAGCGGTGTCCACACGGTCGCCTCGGGCGGGGCGATGTAGGTGCCGTTCGCTGAGCCCTGGTCCGCGATGACCGCGTCCCACCCACTGAGCGTGATGATCGCATGGACGCGGGACACCGCGCTCTCGCCGTCCTCGACCATCAGCGGACGCGCGCGGCCCGCTCGCACGGCTTCGTCCCGGTCGGGCTGCCTACCGATCACCAGGTCCTTGTCGACGTCGATGGCCGTGCCGTCGTCGAAGACGATTATCCCGATTGTCGGCCGGGGGCCCCAGACCGGCTTCCCGGTCTGTTGGGCCAGGGACAGTCCGCATTCTGTGCAGTACGGCGCGGCGGGGTGATTGAAGTGGCTGTTGGCGCAGAGGATCCCCTCGACCTGAGCTTCGGACTGGCCGGGCAGCATGGTCGGGGCGTCCTGGTCGTCGAACAGGTCGGCGACGTCGAGACCGCGGCCGGGCAGCTCCGTGAGCGCCTCGCTCTCGGTGTCCTCCATCCGGGCCGCTGAGTCACGTCCGGCGAGTTCGGCCGGTGGTTCGTCATCGGCGGACGTGAGAGCGGCGAAGTCCGCGGCCTGCGTGGGCTGGCCAGCTGCTCGCCAGCGCGCCGCATCGTCGATGTCCTGGCTGTTCAGGGGTGCCAGGGCCGGTGGCGCCGTGGACATCGACGACACCGACTGCGGCCCGGCGCCGGGGGACGCGCCCGCCGCCGGCTCGCCGCCCGCCGCCGGGATCGGTGCCGCCGAGGTCATCGGGTCGAGTGGCCCGCCGATCTCGGCCAGGAACTCCTCCTCAGCGCCTCTGGGTACGACCGCCGCCGGTGAGTCGGAGGCCACCAGCGTCGCCCCGATGCCGGGCACGGCACCGATCCGCAGGTCCAGCGGGAAAGCGTCACCTCTGGGGTCGCTTGTCACGCCATCGGCGCCGACGATGCCGGCTGGTCCGAGTGTGCCCACCGGCCCGATGTCGAGCCGGGCGACCTCGGCGGGCAGCAGGCGGTCCACCCAGGTGGCGGATTCGGCTCCGGACAGCGCGAGCGGGGTCGGTCCGTGGGCGGCCAGTTCCATCGAACCGTGGATCAGCGCGGCCAACCGGTCGCCCACCCCAGCCACCAGGGTGAAGTCGGGCACGGCCTCTGGGTCGGCGTCCGCGAGCAGCCCAGCGACCCGGCGTACCAGCCGGCGGCCGGTACTCGACGCCGGCCCCGAGTCACTGGCGACCTCAGCGCATAGTGCCAGTAGCGTCTTGGCTACTTCGTGTGTTTCGGGACGCCCCATCCGGGCGACGACAAGGACCCCCGGCAGACGGACCACCACCCCGGCATCCGCTCCGCGTCCGGTCACCACCTCGACCCGGAAACGGTCAAGTCCCGCCATCGTCGCGCCCCTCGTCCATCGTCCCTGCATCGTCTTCAGCCCAGCGCTGGTGAGCCGGATGTACCCCACCCATCCTGCCGGTGGATCGGGTCACCCGTCAGCAACATGTCGGCTTCCAGCCGACACGCGGACGCCTGACGGCTCCTATGCCCGTCGGCGACCTCCTGTTATGGAGATCGTTCTAGCCGAGCGCCCGGTCCAGGTGGACGGCGGCGCTGATCAGGGCGAGATGCGTGAACGCCTGCGGGAAGTTCCCCAACGCCTCTCCGGACGGCCCGATCTCCTCGGCGTACAGGCCGACGTGGTTGGCGTAGGTGAGCATCTTCTCGAACACCAGCCGGGCCTCGGTGACCCGGCCCGCGCGGGTGAGGGCCTCGACGTACCAGAAGGAGCACAGGTTGAACGTGCCTTCGTCCCCGTGCAGACCGTCGCTGCCGTCGGTGGCGTAGCGGCGTACCAGGCTGTCGCTGACGAGGTCCTCACCGACGCGGTCGAGAGTTGACAGGAAACGCGGATCGGTGGGCCCGGAGAACTTCACCAGCGGCATGCACAGCAGCGAGGCGTCCAGCCTGGATGATCCGGGATGTTCCATATACGCGCCGCGGACCGGGTCCCAGGCCGCGTTCTGGACAAAACGGTAGGCGCGGCCGGCGTAGTCCTTCCATTCGTTCGTCGGGCCGGGCAGGCCGCGCTGGCGGGATATGCGGCACGCACGTTCAAAGGCCACCCAGGTCATCAAGGCTGAATAGGTGAAGCGCTGCCGGCCGCCGCGGGTCTCCCAGATGCCTTCGTCCGGTTCCTCCCAGTGTTTGGCGAGCCAGTCGAGCTGGCGGGAAAGCGCCTCCCACAGCTGGAAGGAAATGGGCGCGGCGAGCTTGTTGTACAGGTAGACCGAGTCCATGAGCTCGCCGTAGATGTCCAGCTGGAGCTGGCCGGCGGCGCCGTTGCCGATCCGGACCGGCCGCGAGCCACGGTAGCCGTCCAGGTGCTCGAGCACGATTTCATCAAGGTCGGCATTGCCGTCCACGCTGTACAGGACATGCAGGCCGTTATCTGCCTGGGCTTCGTGGCAGCGCTGTTCCAGCCAGTCCATGAAGGCGGCGGCCTCGTCGGTGAACCCGAGCGTCATCAGGGCGTATATGGTGAACGCGGCGTCGCGGATCCAGGTGTAACGATAATCCCAGTTGCGGATGCCGCCGAGTTCTTCCGGCAGCGATGTGGTCGGCGCGGCGACCAGCGCACCGGTCGGCCGGTACACCAGCAGTTTGAGAACGAGCGCTGAGCGGTTCACCATTTCCCGCCAGCGGCCGTGATACCGGCTGCGGCGCAGCCAGTTCTGCCAGTAGACCAGGGTGCGGTTGAACAGGTGCTCCGCCTCGCCTGCCACGAGCGGGCGGATGGGGGTGTTCCATTCCAGGACGACATCCGCGCTTTCTCCGGTGTCCAGCGCGAATGTCGAGGTGACGCCCTCTCCGTCGGGCACAAGAGGCACACAGGTGCGTAGTGTGAGGGTACCGACAGGGGAGTCGAACACCGCTCCCTGACCGTCGACGATCGTCACTGTATGTGGTGTGCGTCCGTAGTCGAAGCGCGGGTGGCAGCGCAGCGAGAACGCGGCTCGCCCGCGGACGGCCCGGGCCTGGCGGACGATGACGTGCGGTGCTTCGGTGACGTCGCTGTCGACCGGGACCATGAAGTCGACGACCTCCCCGACGGCCTGCGGCGCGAGGAAACGGGTCATCGCCACGTTGGAGTCCGGCAGGTAGAGCTGCTTGGTGCGGGAGCCGGGACAGTGGATGCGGAATGCTCCGCCGCGTTCGGCGTCGAGCAGGCTGGCGAACACCGAGGGGCTGTCGAAGCGCTCTGGGCAGTACCAGTCGATGGTGCCGTTGGTCGCGATAAGTGCTACCGTGCGCAAATCGCCGATAACCGCGTGTTCCTCGATGGGGGGATAGTCGGTGTCGCGCATGGGTGGCCTCCGGGTGAGCGCCAACGGATCGTTCGTTCCAGCCGCTCCGCGAACGTACGCCCAGCCAGGGGATTGCGGGCATCAACTCCGTGAAGTGTCGGGCGATGCATGGCCGAGCATTCGGCGCCGGAGGCGTTCGGATCTGTGACCACGTGTGTGTCCAGGCCCTATGGCCGGCTGGCGTCGGCAGGCGCCCGTGACAGCCGCCACCCATATCACTCTACGATCACGCTATGCCGGCGCAGAGACCAGCGGCACCCGATGGCCGAGGCGGTCTCGTCATGTTCGCCAGGGGAGATCGGGTATCTCCAGTAGATGATCTTGGTGGTGGGGTCTGGTCGCGCTGCGGAACCGTGCTGGCGGTACACACCGCACCGCGCCGTGGGCCAGGGCCGGGTGACGACAGGGTGCGGGTCGAGACGGTCGGCTGGGTACCGCCAAGCGCGGCCCGCGCGACGGTTCTCTGGGACGACGGCACGGCCGAGGTCATCGCGGAGGATCGGCTTTTCATGATTTATGATCAACAGGAGCCGATCGGCATCCGCGTCGTGACCGTCGCGATGCCGGCGCCCATCGACGTCGTCGAGCACGGTGGGCACGTCGTGCTATTGCTGCGCGAGGGGCTGCTGCCCCCGGACGAGGTCCAGTACCTGCGGGACAAACTGCGCAGAGTTCGTGCGTCACTTGCGCCGGAAAGCTCCGACGGTCGTTCGCCGACGGAAACCCGTCGGCGCGACCTCGAACTGCTCCGGGCGCTTATCGCCCAGTTGACGGGCTAGCCCCACATTTCCGCTTCGCGAAAATGTGGGGGCCCCGAGCGTGTGGGCTGGTCGTTGTTCGTGGGTCGCGCGGTCGCTGTTGGCGGCCGCGCTGTGGTGAAGCATCAGGATGTGGAGTAGGGGCCTGGCCGCACGGCCGGGCCACCGTAGGAGCTGCCGTTGAGGCTCCCCCGGGGGGGCTGCTCGGTCATGGCCTGACTGACCTTGGAGGCGATGGCTTCGGTCAGCCTGATCGCCTGCGTGAGCGACAGGTTGAGCACGATCTCGCTGTCATCGGTCATCGCGAAGCGTACCGACACATCCGCCATGGTGGTTCCTTTCTTCCTGCGTCGGCCGCGAGAGGCCGCGGTTGGTCCTCCACGATCCCTGATCGCGCTACCGCACCGGCAGGTACCCCCCGGCAGGCTTCGTTCCCCTCTGTTGATTTTCATGAATGATTTTACTGAGAATAATATTAATATTACTCACCGTCCAAAACCCGCGGTCCACTCCTGCGGCTCTTTCGCCTTAAGTGTTAGTACTGTCGCTGATGGTATCCATTGTCGATCACATCGGGAGGCTGGGTGACCGAGAATCGGGTGGCGTTGACGGACCGGCCAGGGCGTGTCTGATGGATCTTCAACCGTGCGGAGCGATGCCCAGCGGGCATCCTGCCGCATCGCTGCCCGTGGGCCGCTTCGCGCCGCACGGGGACCCCGGCTCGTCGCTCCGGGCAGAACACCGCTATCCGGGCCTGCTTCCGGGTCTCCTCGGCTGTGCGGGCCACTTGCTGGATCATCGCCCACATCGACCGCCATCGAGCAGACACTCCTTGGCCGCGGCCGCGATCACCGAACAGGGCCGGACGGGCCTGGTGAGCCCGGCCGGTACCGCCACCGGGCGTAGCACCGTGGAGATTTCCGTGGTGATGCCGTGCCTCAACGAGGTGGCGTCGGTCGGGACGTGCGTGCGTAAGGCCCTTGCGGGTCTTGCCGCGGCTGGTCTCGATGGGGAGGTGATCGTCGTTGACAACGGCTCGACGGACGGGTCGGCCGCGGTCGCGCGCTCGGTCGGCGCGCGTGTCCTGGTGGAGCCGCGCCGTGGCTACGGAAACGCTTATCTCGCCGGATTCGAGGCCGCTCGTGGTCGCTATCTGGTGATGGGCGACGCCGATGACTCATATGACTTTTCTGAAATTTCCCTGCTTGTCGAGCCGCTGCGGGCCGGTCGCGCCGACTATGTTCTCGGCTCCCGGTTCATCGGAAAAATCATGCCTGGCGCGATGCCGTGGTCACATCGTTATCTGGGTAATCCGCTGCTGACCGGGATGCTTAACCGGTTCTTTGGCCTCGCCTCGTCTGATGCCCATTCTGGGATGCGGGCGTTCACTCGTGTCGCGTACGAGCGGATGGGGCCGCGATGCGGCGGGATGGAGCTTGCCTCAGAGCTGATCATTTTGGCTGCCCGCGTCGGCCTGCGGGTCGAAGAAGTGCCGATCACGTACCGACCGCGGGTCGGTACATCCAAACTTCGTATGTTTCGGGATGGTTGGCGGCATGTGCGTTTCATGCTGTTGCTCGCGCCGCGTCACCTGTTTGTCGCCCCAGGGCTGATGCTGCTGGCGCTCGGTATCACCGGGCAGGTCGTGCTCTTGCCCGGAGTCCTCGACGCCGGCTTCCACCGATTCGGCGTCCAGCTCTGCGTGTTGTTCGCGATGGCCGCTGTCCTCGGCTGGCAGGCGGTGCTGCTCGGGATTTTCGCCGACACCTACAACCGCGGGCTGGGCCGGGCCGGGCACCCGCGCGGACTGCTCGCCTGGACGCACCGACGGTTCACCCTCGAGCGCGGTCTGGCAGCTGGTTGTGTGCTGTTTGTCAGCGGGCTGCTGGCGGGCACGGTCGTTTTCGGGCACTGCCTCGCCGCCGATCTTGGCCCGGTCAACGAGCCGCGGCCGGCGCTGCTGGCTATGACGCTGATGGTGCTCGGCGCGCAGAGCGTCTTCGCGTCCTTTTTCCTCCAGCTGCTGATAGCGGGCTGTCCCGGGCCTGACGCGGTGCGCCGGAAATGACCGCGGTGGCGACGGCGGGCCAGCAGTGATCCCCTTTGCCGCTGGTTGTGATCGGCGGCTGCTGGACAATCACCTGGGTGGCGCGGACGCGGTCAATTACCGGCGGTTCGAGCGTGACCTCGTCTCGCCGCACTGCGGCCGGCGTGTTCTGGAGATCGGGTCGGGCCTGGGAGACTTCGCCGCGGGCCTGCGCGGCTATGATCATCTTACTGTTTCGGACACCGATCCACTGTGCCTGCGGACGTTGCGTGACCGTTTCGCCGGCCGCGCGGACGTCGATGTGATCATGCTTGACGTCGCGGCCCTGACCGGGACCGAGCTGCCTGAGGGAGCCGCGCCCGTGCCGCGCCCGGCTGACACATTGATCATGATGAACGTCCTGGAGCACATCGAAGACGATGTGGCCGCGCTGCGAGGGCTGTCTCGTCTGGTGGTCCCCGGCGGTCGCGTTGTGCTGTGGGTGCCGGCGTATCCGGCGCTGTACGGCGAGTTCGACCGCATGGTCGGTCATTTCCGCCGCTACACACCAGCCACGCTGCGGCGGCCGGTGGAGCTGGCCGGCCTTCGCGTGGAGCGGATGCATCCGGTGAACCTGCTGGGCGCCTTCGCCTGGTGGGTGGCTGTCCGGCGAGCGGGCCAGCGCGGCGTGGACCCACGCCTGGTCCGCCTCTACGACCGGGTCGTCGTGCCGACCAGCCGTTTTGTCGAACAGCGGATGCGGGTGCCGTTCGGGCAGTCGGTGCTGTGCGTGGCGACCCGGCCCGTAACGTGATCACCTGCTGAGATGGCCGGCCGTGGCGGTGAGCGACCGATGGGACGGGCATGCCCGGGAGCGGGCCGGCAGCCGGTATGACCGTACGATCACCGCTGCGCACCGTTGTCGACATGCTCACCCCAACGCCGTTCGAGCGGGTGGCAGCGGGCGGTCCCGCCAGGCTGCCTGCCGCCGGAGAGACGGTCCCGGCAGGGCCCGGCCCGATGGTGCGGCGGCATGCCGGCCGGTTGTGGATGCGGCACCGCCTGTTCGTGTTGCTGCTCGGCGCCGGCACCGCGCTGCGCATCGCGGCGTTCGCCGCCTACTGGCCGGCGTTGGAGTTCTATGGCGACTCCTACTCCTACCTGCGTTGTGTCCGCGAGCTCAGCCCGGATCCGGTCCGGCCGTTCGGCTACTCCGCGTTCCTGTTCTTGTTCTCCTGGTCGCCGTCGTTGGCGGTGGTTCCCGCTGTCGCGCATCTGCTCGGTCTCGGGATCGGGTCCGCGCTGTACTACCTGGCGTTGCGGCGTGGCCTGCCCCGATGGCTGGCGGCGTCGGCTGCCGCGCCCGTGCTCCTGGACGCCTATCAGGTGGACATCGAGCAGATGGTCATGGCGGAGACGGTGTTCGCCGCGCTGCTGACCGCGGCGGTCGTATTGCTGCTGTACCGCCCGCGCCCGACCGTCGCCGTGTCCGCCGCCGCCGGTGTGCTGCTCGCCGCGGCTGCCCTCACCCGTTCGGTGGCGCTGGTGCTGGGAGCGCTCGCCGCCGGCTACCTGATCGCCCGCGGGGCCGGGGCGCGCCGCCTCATCGTGTTTGTCCTGTGCTGGGCGGCACCGTTGCTGGCGTATGCGGCGTGGTTCGCCGCCGTACACGGGAGCTTCGCGCTGCAGAACGTCGACGGGATGTTTCTCTGGGGCCGGGTCGCGCCGTTCGCGGACTGTGCCCGTATCGAGGTGGCGCCGCGGGAGGTCCCGTTGTGCTCACCGCATCCGCCCGAGGAGCGGCCCGGGCCGAACTACTATGACTGGGACGCCGCCAGCCCGCGGTACCACTTCCGGGCGTTCGACGCGGAGAGCAACGCGTTGCTCCGCGATTTCGCCGTCAAGGTGATCGCGGCACAGCCCCACCGGTACGCCGCTCTGGTGGCGCATGATGTCCTGCACTACTTCGCCCTGTCACGCCACGCTGAGCCACCCGACTGGTACCTCGGGAGCTGGCGGTTCCCGACCGGGCGGGTCGATCCGCGCTGGCACATCGACCTGGTGCTGCGGGACTTCAGAGGCGAGGCGGTGCCACGTCGGTACGATCCCTCGCTGGGTGGCCTGCTCCGGGGATACCAGGTGTTCGGGTTCACGCCAGGGCCGCTGCTCGGGGCCTGCGTGCTGGTCGGTGGGCTGGCCTCGATGGTCGCCTCCGGTTATGGCCTTGCCCGGGCACGCCATGACTGCCTGCTGCTGGTCGCGATGGGGCTCGCCCTGCTGGTGGTGCCCTGCGCGACCGCGGTGTTCGACTACCGCTACCTGCTGCCGGCCCTGGTCTGCTTACCGCTGGCGGGCGCGTTCGGGCTGAACCAGCTGCGGATCGTCCGGTTGCAGCTCCGCGGGGTCCGCCGCCGCTCCATCGGATGACGTGCGTGGCGTGAAGCCCGCGGGTGGCGGGCGGGGGATGCATGCACCGCGGCGCGTGGCGGTGGC